>JACUUU010000040.1 GCA_014859065.1 Anaerolineales bacterium | reverse complement strand
TCCCACGCTGACCATCGAAAACCGCATCCGTAGAGATGTGGACCAGACGCGCTCCGCCCCTGGCGACAATATTTGCCAGTTTTTTAGGTAATTCCACATTCAGTTTTCTCGCCAGAACTGGGTCTTGCTCACAGGCATCTACAATTGCCAGTGCCGCGCAGTTGATTACCCAGTCCGGATGGACCAGTTCAATTACTTTCTCAACTGCTCCTTCCACGAGCAGGTTTGTCTGGATAGAGGTGAAGGTCTCTGTTTTTAGTTTATGAGTGTATGTGGTCCCATAGACAGTGTGCCGTTTGGCAGCTTCGATTGCCAGGTTGACGCCAAGCAACCCACTTGCTCCGGTGACCAAAACGCGCATTTTAATTTCTCAATCCAGACATATAATTTTAAGCATCTATATCAATCCACATCGCTCAGTTTGTTTTCACTCTCAAAAACCGCCACAATCTCACGTAAATCATCGAGCGATAGCCACTGAGTGTTAGAATCACTCCCATAACGAAATCCATCCGGTAAAGGTATACCTTCGTACTTGAGATCACGCTGCCAAAGAGTAACAGCAGGTGTGACCACATACAAATCGTCTCTCTCAAGTGTGGAGCGAGCTTCATCTTCATTGATGAGAACTTCATGAAGTTTTTCGCCTGGTCGGATTCCAACTAATTCCAAATTAGCATTTGGAGCTATGGCTCTAGCCAGGTCAACAATTTTAGTGCTGGGAATTTTAGGGACAAAAACTTCACCTCCCTGCATGGTCTCTGTGCATTCAATCACGAAACGGACGCCTTGCTCGAGCGTCAACCAAAAGCGCGTCATGCGCTCATCTGTAATGGTGAGCGTTCCACTCTGGCGTTGGTTGAGAAATGTAGGTATGACACTACCGCGGCTACCAACAACATTACCATAGCGCACACAGCTAAATCGAGTAGCAGTACCTGCCGCGTAGGAATTAGACTGCACAAAGAGCTTCTCAGCAGCTAGCTTAGTTGCACCATATAAGTTTACCGGATTGACAGCTTTATCCGTGCTTAGTGCCATTACCTTTTTTACACCTGAATCCAAGGCAGCATCGATCACATTTCCGCTGCCGAGAATGTTAGTCTTGATTGCCTCCATTGGGTTATATTCACACGCGGGCACCTGCTTCAGAGCAGCCGCGTGTATAACGATATCAACTCCATGCATAGCTCGCCGTAGACGGTTTTGATCACGCACATCACCGATGAAATAACGCAGGCTGGGATGATCGAACCCTCCCACCCGCATCTCATGCTGTTTTAATTCATCCCGGCTGAAGATGATTATTTTGGCAGGGTTGAACTCCTTCAACATGATCTCGATGAATTTCTTGCCGAATGAGCCAGTTCCCCCAGTTACAAGAACTACTTTATCTTTCCAGTCCATATTTCTCTCCATCTCGGGTCGGATTTTCCTGCACTCCTGATCTCATCGCCAGGTGATCCTCATCGAGAATATTAAAACAACCACTCTAGTGGTTCACCAACCAAATAGCGGAATGTATCACCGAATTGAACAAGCCCTTCCTGGCTTAACACCCGTTCGAATGGCCATTCAACCAGATCATCTGACAATCGGGTTAAATGCCACGGAAATGGAAGCGGATATTCAAAGAAAAATACATAAGCATACTTCCAGGCTGATTCCACCTGCTCTTTAGATAGTTGGAATTCATCAGGTGCCACAATAACCTGGTCCAATAATCCGAAATAATGGTCCCACGAGTTGGGATCAAGGGTGAAACCCTTATTGCGGTAATGGGTATTGCCTACAACGATGACCGGCAGACCACTCATAGCCATTTCCAATCCCACAGTGGTAGTATAAACCAACCCAAGATCAGCGGCCTCCACAATGTCGTAGGTATTTACCGGTGCTGAAGCCTCAACCACATGAATATGTTGAGGTATTTGTGGTAGGGAATTCTGCACTACGTCGCTCACAGAAGGGCCATTCGTTATCAGCTCTCCAGGGTGAATCCTGATTACCAGCTGTACGTTCTTTTTTTTAGAAAAATACCTTACAGTATTTCGTAACCATTCTGTCATACTGTCACTGAAGACCTGTCGTCCCAATGTCAAACTGTCACCGATAACATTTGTCGCCAACAATATGAGCGGTCGAGAATCCAATCCAAGCGCTGCGCGCACCGAACTACCCCCACTGCTAGGGACTTCCTGCCAACGACGAGCAAAGTTCTCCCACAAGTTCCCCCGCTGGCGTGCAGTAAATAACGCCTTCACCTGATCAATCTGGTACTCATCCAAGTCACGTTTACTTCTGGCAGCCCAAACTTTCTCAGTATTCTGTCGCATAACTTCAGCGTTTTGGGCAACCCAAATCCTTTGGCGCTGCTCTCCGAATTCATACGTCACTGTGGGAATACCAAGGTAGTCTGCAGTGCGGTAAACAGCTCCAAATTCCAGAATGCTACCATTAGGAATTACGACTACATCTGGTGGTTTTTCCTGCATCCAGGTCAAAGCGCTGGAGGTTGCCTGCCAGTTGCGTTCATATCGCAAGCGATACAGTTCACTTTCAATATCTACTTCTTCAACCTGAAGTGTATACTGCGTATCCCGCAGTGAGATCTCCTTCACCGCCGTCTCTAGATCGGCAGGAAGATGATTCCTAACCTTACCTGCTTTGAAAAACGGAACCGGCTGCAGGAGTGGACGTGCTTTGCGTAAGACACTGCGCGCGTACAGGTTTTGTCGCCGCGCATCGAATGGCTCAATTGGTTCTTGCCACCGGGAATAAGGCAAATATGCGATGGTTACTCGATGACCCAAACCCGCCAATACCAACCCTAACAAAGTCGCATGCGATATCCAGTAATGTAATACAGCAAAGACCAACACCTGTTTTCCAGTCGGATGCTTTTTCGCAGATTCTGACGCGAGCGAAGTCCAGGCAGGTAAACCTGCAGCAATATTGTTTAATTTAAAACTGGTATTCAGTGGTTTTCCAGGCTGCCGAAGATACCAGTATGTTTCTGCGGTAAGCGGCAGGTCGCCTAAGATCTTCTTGACTGTTGCCTTTGCATTCATATTGTCTCTATTTCCCAGTTTAATCGAGGGCGTATAGGACCCTGGCGGACCTCCACCCATTGGGTACCTGGGGCACCTGAACCATCGACTGTAAATGAAAGCGCATGTTCTTCATAGAAGAATCGTTTTACTCGGAATGTACTTGCATTCAACCCCAATACATAGCGACCCTCATTGAGAAGATCTGCGGGTAAAGTACATCGGCTGACATAATGACCTGCCTTCCTGACTCCGAACTTTTCGAATTTCTCGGGATCATCGGTATCAAAAGAAGTAAAAACATATTCCCCTCTGGAAGTCATTAGGTAAACCCCAATCCGTAAGCCAGTAATTTCTTTGTCGAGCACATATTCCACTTCAAGATGAACCGGCTCAGTTGAGCGCACTGTATCCACTACGCGCCCATAGAAGTCGCAAACCTTAAACGAGACTGGGCGAAATGGTACTGCTTGAGCAGGAATTTCATCTGCATTCCAGTACCGCTCACCGGTTTTAGAAAAATTCTCAGATATATACGCATCCACCACCTCAGCAGTAGGAGCTCTTAACACCAGATGACCTTGATCTAACAAGAGAGTTTCCTCAGTGAGGCGCAAAATTGCCGACATATTATGACTTACAAAAAGAACTGTACGCCCTTCCTGAGCTACATCAGTCATTTTACCCAAACATTTGCGTTGAAATTCTGCATCTCCGACAGCCAGCACTTCATCTACCACCAGTATTTCAGGCTCCAGGTGAGCGGCGACTGCAAATGCCAACCGCAAATACATGCCGCTGGAATAACGTTTCACCGGGGTATCGATAAATTTCTCGACCTCTGAAAACCCTACAATCTCATCGAACTTTTGGTCGATTTCAGTCCGCTTCATTCCCAGGATCGCCCCATTCAAGTAGATATTCTCCCTACCAGTTAATTCAGGATGAAAACCAGTCCCCACTTCTAAGAGTGAACCTACCCTGCCTCGAATCTCTGCCAGACCTTCGGTCGGTTCAGTCACGCGTGATAAGATTTTGAGGAGGGTACTTTTGCCAGCACCATTCCTGCCGATGATGCCCAATATCTGTCCTCTTTGAACTTCAAAGGAGACATCTCGCAACGCCCAAATCCTATCTGAGGGTTGTGATTGTCCACCATCCGGTGACTTGAGAAGAGACTTTGCAGCCCGCAGCGGGGCAGTAATTGCCGCTGCCAGGCTGTCGCGAAGAGTCTGGTACTGCTCGCGTTCAATACCAATGCGATACTGCTTACCCAGGTTTTCTACTCGAATAGCTAAGTCAGTCATTATCACCTAAATCATATCTGCGAAAGCGCGTTCCATTCGCCGGAAGTAGAATAATCCGCTAATCAAGGTAAGCACCGCGATCACCGCAGAAACAGCTAACATCGGTCCAGGACCTGTTTGTGCAGGCAAGAGGTCAGCCGGAATTAAAGCCCAACGAAAGCCTTCAACGACACCAGTCATGGGGTTCAAAGCATATAACAAACGCCATCTGTCGGATATTTCAGTTGCAGAATAAACCACGGGGGTGATGAAGAACCAAATTTGAGTCAGGAACGGAAGCACATAACCAACATCACGATAGAGTACATTCAAAGCAGATAACCACAATCCCACCCCCAGGGAGGTCACCAGGGCTAAGAGTAAAAGCAGGGGTAAGGTCCAGACCGCCGCAGTTGGACGAACGTCAAAGTACCACATCAAGCCGATCAATACCACAAAAGCAATTAAAAAATCTACCACACTCGCCAACACAGATGATAACGGGATCACTAAGCGGGGAAAATAAATCTTAGTGATCATATTACGGTTTAATACCAGTGAACGACCTGCATCGGTTAATGATTTAGTAAATAAATTCCAGGGCAGGATTGCTGCATATGAAAAAATCGGATAAGGGACATCTCCAGATGAAACATTCAGCAAACCCCCAAAGAAAACAGAAAATACCACCATAGCCAGGACTGGCTGCAGGATTGCCCAAGATGCACCTAAAGCAGTCTGCTTATACCTAACCTTTACATCTCGCCAGGTAAGAAAATAGATCAATTCGCGATAGATCCATAAGTCAAACAGGTTAAGCGAACCCCAACCACGTGAGGGGCGTAGAACGAGCACGTTTTCTTGAGTTTTATCGGAGATCGCTGCCATAATTTTCCAAATACCATTCAATCGTGCGCCTTAACCCTTCCTCGAAAGGCATTTGAGCACGAAAGCCAAAATAATCCTGTCCCCGGCTTATGTCCAATGCTCGGCGAGGTTGCCCGTTTGGTTTTGATTTATCCCAGTATATTTCTCCCTCGAAACCAGTTAACCGCGCGATAAGATTAACAAGATCTTTGATTCGGATTTCACCTCCTGATCCGAGGTTTACTGGTTCAGCTCCATTGTAGCGTTCACTTGCCAACAAAATCCCTTCAGCGGCATCCTCAACATATAAGAACTCTCGGGTTGGAGAGCCATCCCCCCAGACAGTTACCTGCTTTTCCTTTCGTGACCTTGCTTCCAGGCATTTGCGAATCAAAGCCGGGATAACATGGCTTGTTTCCAGGTCAAAATTGTCCCGGGGACCATAAAGATTAACCGGTAACAAGTTGATTGCGTTGAACCCATACTGTTGACGATAAGCTTGAGCCTGAACCAGGAGCATCTTCTTAGCCAAGCCATAAGGTGCATTCGTCTCTTCTGGATAACCATCCCACAGGTTCTCCTCTTTGAAAGGTACCGGTGTATCCTTAGGATATGCACAAATTGTGCCGACTGCGACGAATTTTTTCACCCCCCTTTCCCAGGCTGTATGCAAAAGGGGAACTCCCATCATAAGGTTCTTATAGAAGAATTCTGCAGGTGCTTTTCGATTTGCGCCAATACCGCCGGTTAATGCAGCCAGGTGGATCAGCACCAATTCCTGTTGGTCACTAGCTCCCCTTGCAGAATCAGGCATACCCAGGTCATCAAATAAGCGCTTAATTGCATTAATGTCAGACAGATCGTAATCCTTTGAACGGACAGTGATCACCTCTAAGGCATCCCGTTGCTTGAGCTTTTCAACCACAAATGAGCCCAAGAAGCCATGCCCTCCGGTGACCAGCACGCGCTTGTCCTGCCAGTAAGATCGATTTGAATCGGATAAAGAAGAAGATATCTTAGTTTCCATTTTCAGTGCACGATAAATTGCGCGTTCCTATATTTCGGATCATGAGGATTGCTAAACAGTCCATCTCTCAGAGCGTGAAGAACCTCACGGACACCATCCTCGACTGTAAGTTCTGCTTTGAAACCTAGTTTTCGGCTGATCTTTTGAAACGATACACTAATATCTCGCATATCGCCTCCAAAGGTCATATCCTTGTAGGTCACCACAGTTTCGGGAAGTCTTTTTAGTATCGTCGCGACGATTTCATCCTTGGTTAGGTTCCCCTGATCGCTCCCCAGGTTATAAACCTGACCGCGAATAAGGTTCTCTTCAGCTTGCAAACTGAGAATAATCCCACGCACCGCGTCGCGAATATGCAAGAATGAGCGAGAATAACCCCGTTGGTAGATTAATAATTCTCGTTTGGTGAAAGCATCAAGGACGAATTGATTTACTATCAGGTCAAAGCGCGTCCTTGGAGAAAGGCCATACAAGGTAGCCAAGCGAAAGATCAGCGGCGCACAGGTAGAGTCTGTTTGAGTTAACAGATAGCGTTCAGCACTGATTTTTGTCTCAGCATAAAGCGATTGAGGGTTTAGTGGTGAATCCTCACTTACTGGTGAACCATTGGGAGAAAGGCCGTAGTTGCTGTATGTTGAGGCGTATATGAACCGTTCCACTCCCATTTCCACACCCTGCTCAAAAACCCTTTGAGTAGCTTCCACATTGTAACGCCAGGCAACCTGACGACCAACAGCCTGACAGGCAGGAAAGCCAACAATCGCTGCGAGATGGATTATGGCGAAAGGTTTAGGCCAGTTTGAGGTTTCCGTATTGAGTATAGCCCGCGGCTCCCAAACATTCGATTTAATAAACCGGAAGCACTCATTATGAAGATACGGTAAGATCGATTCACCACCAAAGAGCAACTCATCAACAACCGTCACATAATAACCGAGCCGCAGCAGCTCGCCAGCGAGAATCGAGCCAATATACCCTGCCCCCCCGGTGATCAAGACATGTTTATTATTTTTCATATCCCTTCCTTGATAAGGATAATGGATTCACCCATCAATAATGCTACTCCTGCTCACCATTTATTAGCCGACCTCTTTCTCCACTATGGATTGAGCTGAATGCATCAGAACCTTCAATCCACGAACTTCAAGCAATGGATATCCATCCGATTCCACCACCGCGATTCCTTGCTCCAGGCAAGTTAAACGGCAAATATCGCCAATATCCCCCTCAGCCATAATACGGACACCAGTGATACCATCCTGTTTTGCTTCAATCAGTGCTTCTCGAACCCGCTCCCGAACCAAGCGATATAAGCGCATTGATTGGTCAATATAGTCAATCGTCAGGCGGGCTCGCAGGGCAATCCCTTCCGGGGTGATGATATAACGCAATTTGCGCCGTTGAGCGCGTTTCACCTTTACATAACCCTTTGATATCAGCCGTTTTAAGTGCCAGTTCACAGTCCCTACCGCAACACCCAACTGGGCTGCCAGGGATGCTTGGGTCACATCCGGGTCTCGCTCTATTTGTTCTAATAATACCCGGTCTCGATTGGGATCAGGGGTTGATTCCATGAGCGTTCCTATCAATCTGCAAAGGGATTCTATTCCCGGTTAAAACTCGCTTGTGGATCATCATCTACGTTGCCGGCTTCTCCTAAATGAGTTCCTTGCTGACCCGTTTTAAATCCGACTCAACCATCATATGAACCAGCTCTTCAAAGCTTATTTTGGGTTTCCACCCCAACTCAGCCTGGGCTTTCGCAGGATCTGCGATCAATAAATCTACCTCAGCCGGTCGATAAAATAGAGGGTCTTGGACCACATAGTCTTGATAATCCAAGCCAACGTAGCTGAAAGCACAATCGCATAACTGGCGGACCGAATGGGTCTTTCCGATACCGACCACATAGTCTTGGGGTTGATCTTGTTGTAACATCATCCACATAGCTTCCACATAATCACCCGCAAATCCCCAATCTCGCTGAGCTTCCAAATTACCCAACCGTAATTCATTTGCCAGGCCTAATTTTATGCGCGCTACACCGTTGGATATTTTCCGAGTCACAAACTCGAGCCCACGACGTGGGCTTTCATGATTAAACAGGATACCGGAAACTGCGTACAAATTATAGGATTCACGGTAGTTCACCGCAATCCAATGACCATAAACCTTCGCCACCCCATACGGACTGCGCGGATGGAATGGTGTTAGCTCACTCTGCGGAACCTCCTTTGCTTTCCCAAACATCTCGGAGGAAGATGCCTGATAGAAACGCGTATCCGGATTTACCAGTCGGACTGCCTCCAGCAATCTTGTCACACCCAGCGCAGTCACCTCTCCAGTGAGCACTGGCTGATTCCAGGAGGTAGGCACAAAGGATTGAGCTGCCAGGTTGTAAACTTCGTCCGGGCGAAACCGCTCGATCACATCGACCAACGAGCTTTGATCATGCAGATCCCCTTGGATGAGGGTAACATTATCTTGTAAATGTTGGATACGTTCAAAAGTTACTGTGCTCGATCGCCGAACCATACCAATAACTTCATATCCCCGTTCCAACAAAAATTCTGCTAGATAAGAACCGTCCTGCCCCGTTATACCAGTGATCATTGCAGTAGGCATACTCTTCTCCCAATTTCAAAATTCACCAATTGAATTTCAGCAACTGAATTATACAGCTTCTCACCCTCCAGTCAAGATGACTCAGCTAATCCATTTCAAGGGCAAAATAGCACCCACAATTTGAAACCACAACGATGTTTAATTCTAATTACCACGATTAGAATTTCTTCCGTTTGCGTATATCCCAAACCAGATAAATTACAGCACTTACCAAAGCCAAACCAAGATTCAGAAAGAAATCATGCACCGGCCAATTAAACCCTGGAAAATAACGACCCACATACCAGGGAATGAACCAAACCAAAACAACTCCCAGGGCGATAATTGTCCTCCAGAACCATGGGTCCTTTTTTTGACGTTGTTCAACCCACAACCATGCCACCAGGATAACTTGTAAGCCGGCAAATGCTGCCCGGTAGCGCGGGTTGTCCCACATATCTCCCCCTCCCCGAAATGAGGCAATCAGAATCCCAATCCAGACAACCAGACTCAATCCTAAAAGCAAGCCGCGCCATTCCCGCTGTTTGAATGCTTTGAATGGTGCGTAAATCAAGAATGGTAACAAGATTGTCCATCCAAGCGACCGCCAGATAGCAATTGCGGTCCAGATCGGCGCGTCACTACCAGCAATTAGCGCCGCTGGCAAGAACGGACGAACCACTCCATAGATGACCAACATGGGTATGTTCATCCAGTCCGGGGTTTCTGCGAGAATCCTCTGTACCCAACCCGATGAACGTTCTGTCAAGTGAAACTGCCATTCGGCTGACTTGGTTATCCACCAACCGAGCACAGCGAATAGGTTTGACATTCCTTCGGGGGCAATCTGGCGCCAACTCACCCACACACTTAGAACCGCCAAGGCAACGATCGCTGCAAGGATCATCCAGAAACGTTTATCGTGTGAAATCTTCCATTGTCCTAATGCTAACCCTTGAACTGCCAGGAGAACCAACAGTACTACGGTAAATGCAGGTGAGAAGGGAAGGGTAAGGGCTAAAGCTGCTAATATCCAAGCCATGCTAACCACTGAACGTTCCTGCCAATAACGCACCAACCCATAGAATGCAGCTGATACCAAGGTAATAGTGAACGCCTCCCGCATCTGTGAACTACCCAACAGGACAGCTTCCGGGTAAATAGCAAGCAGAATGGCAGCCAACCAGGCAATGCTTTCATTCAAGCTGCGCTTGATAAATGCCCAGATAAAGACTATTGCTATGGATGAAAAAGAAGCAGTTACAATGACAACCAACAATGGTTGATGTACTTCCCCACCCAGGTAACGGTAGATCAAAGCGCTCAAAAACAATAAGCCACCGTATTGATCCACACCAGCATAATCACGGAATGCTGTCCACAAAGGAGCATCACTACGAGCTAGTTCCCAGGCAACTGTATCTCGACTATGGGCATCTTCCATTACATAACCTGCTTGTTGGACAGGTGTGTCGTGCCCCCAAGCTGGTAAAGCCGCAACCCAAAATGCTCCCACCAACAAGCGGATTAAGACAGCGCTCAACAATAACCAGAACAAGAACCGGGGCAGTGTAATTTGTCGATCCCGTTTTATTAAAATCCAACTTGATAGGACAACCAAGGCTGCCAGGATCAATACCATCAGGAATGACAACCAACCATCAAGTCCCTGGAATTGGTTGGTAATCCAGGTCAACAGCAGAGCTACACAAAGTATGGATACGGCTGCTGCAAGCAAACTGAACCATTGTTTGCTCGAATTTCCCCTTATAAGTGTCTCTAGAAAACTAGAAGAGTTTGTTTTCACCGGATAATACCTTCCAGGATACTACCAGCACGCTTCTCCCAGGTATATTGGCGGGCTTGTCGTCGAGCATGGTTACTCATATTTTCCCTTTTATCTGGCCGTTCACACAATTCAATAATCGTCTTTGCCCAGGCACTTACATCATCAGGTGATAATAGAACAGCACTCTCACTGTTGAGCACCTCCCGCAATACAGGTAAATCGCTGGAAATAATTACCCTACCACAAGCCAGGTATTCAAACATTTTCATTGGGCTTAGGTAGCGAGAGATATCTCCACCTGAAGATGCTTCTACCCTATACTGGTAGGGCATTAGCAAGACATCGCTTGCAGCCTGGAAATCAGGAAGAACCGTGTTGCTCACAAAACCAGTTAAGATCACATTCGATAAACCTTTATTCTTTACCAGGTTTGCCAACTCGTGCACATGATTTTGTTCGCCACCAACCAGCAGAAAGGTAATTTCAGGCAGGCGCTCGGCCAATTCTATCAACAGTTCCACTCCCCGACCAGGATATAAATGCCCGGTGTACCCAACTGTAAAACGATCAACTGAGAAAGTGATGTCAAAGTCAGCCATTTGGTTTATGGCGAGGCGGGCTTGGCGAGGAGATGGCAAGTCTCGATACCGCTGCAGATCGATCCCATCTGGAGCAATGATCGTAAAAGGTGGAGAGCTGGGGGCGCCTAGCTGCACAACCAAGTCTTCTAACAATGCTCGGGAGATCACCACCAAGCGGCGTGCTCCCCGACCACGGACAAATTGGTGAAAGGCAAACGGTCCAATTTTTCCCTTAGGTATATCATGCACCTCAAAGATAGTAGCTATCCCAAGCATGCTGGCGAGTGCAGCCGCTTGTGGCAGGCGAGTATAAATCAATTCAGCCTTCCAACTTCGAGCCCAGAAAATTGATCGCAAACCAAAGTCGTAACGTCTCAAATTTGGGTGAGCGGCTAACCAATCTACTGGGAATTGAAGTCGCAAACCATAATGGTCAGCCAAATCTTCCCATTTTGCTCGTCCCAAGCGCCTATCAGCAGCAGGAACAGCCACCCGAACCTTGTGACCTACAGCCACCAGCCCTTGCGCCATTTTCATCACTTGAAAGGTGTTTGCTCTACGAGCTGGCAAATATGTTGGGGCAATTATGGCGATTTTCATGTCACGATTACCGGCTTGTCCTTCAACAGCGAGAAACTTTTACGCGCATTCAAGCTGACCGAGAAGAGATAGAAACCAGCTAACAGAGATGCGCTCCCCAGGTAACCAAAAGTTGGGACAATCAATAGAATCCCGACAACTTTCAAACCTGCAGCCATCAGATTGACTTTGGTCGGATAATCGGCTCGACCCAAAGCCAGGAGCGCGGTGCGGTTCCAATAAAATGTATTGGCAACCAGAAAACCAACCAGCAAGATAAGCAAAGCCGGGAATGCAGGAAGAAACTCCCCGCCATAGAAAAACCGAATCAATGGTCGACCAAACAAGAGCAATCCCACACTTGCCAGGAAAGTGTAACTGAATGCCAAAATTGAGCCCTGCCTGAGCACGTAACGCACATTGTCCCAATTTGATCTTGCAACTTCGCGGGAAAGCTCCGGATAAGTCGCCTGTGGGAGCGGGGCAACTGGCATCTGCACCATATTCGCCAGAGCCATTGCGAGCTTATAATACCCGGCCTCTGTGGGGTTACGCAAAGCGGATACCCAGAGAAGCTCACTATCTTTGTTGACCAAATTAATCGTAGCGCTTATATTGGTATTGACAGCGAAACTCACCAGCTCGCGCCCTTTACCCCGAAGGAGCGTGATAGGCTCTCGCCACCAACCGCGTCCCCACCGGTGTGCCGCTTCCCACAATGCTATCGCAGTTAAACCCAAAGCTCCGGCAACTTTCCCCACCATGTAAGCCAGCACTACCTCCATAAGCCCACCGTCATTAAAGTAAGCCAGCGCAATTAACGAGAGGGTCAAAACACTTTGACCAATAGTCACAGCTGCAATGCGTCGGAAGCGGTTGAAAATCTGCATTAAACCTGTGGCGCTCTCGGAGATGAAGTTAGCTAGGACAACCAGCCCATATATGATAAACCAGGGGGTGGTAGCAACATCCTGAGCAAAAAATCGTGCCCCAAATGGGGCCAGCAGCCAGATTAATCCAAAAGCCAGGATCGAGGTGGTAAATTCAGTTAATCCAGCTACTTTAAATATCACTGCAGCCCTTTGTTTGTCACCTACCTCACTGTAATGACCAACGTATTTAATAACCAGTTCCGACATCCGAAAAGATGCAAATTTATTCACCACACTGGTAAAAACCGTGATGGCACCCAGAATACCAAAACCGGAAACACCTAACATCCGTGCTGCTAAAATGCCCTGCACCATACTCAAAGCAGCAGCAATTCCGGTAGCACTGAACAGATAACCCGAGTTTTTTATTACTCGTAAAATTAGTTCATTTCCCAAGAAACGGGGGAATTTTCTGAGCAGAAGCTCAGATAATTTTGTCTGCATCAAGTTGAAGTTCTTATCTTTAACATTGAAAGAATGGTAGAATGCAGGACTTCAGAGCGCATCGTCCCCGATTTTGTTCTACCTAATCAGTATTGACCAAACGTGCCCACTCACGCTCCTGCCTATACCAATCCACAACACGGTTAATCCCTTCCTCTATTGAAACTTCAGGACGCCATCCAAGCAATACTTTAGCTTTTTCCACATCAGCCCAATTCGCCAGCATGTCAGCCGGATGGATGGGAAGAAATTCAACTTGCGCTTTTCGACCTATAATCCTCTCCAGAATTTCTATCAATTGGTTGATTCTGATTGACTCATGCCCTCCCAAGTTTATAATTTCGTATCCTACAGGTTTTAACCCTAAGATTGTCCCACGAGCGATATCATCTACAAAAGTAAAGCCCCGTGATTGTTCTCCATTTCCATTTACCTTCACGGGCTTCCCCTCACTGATCCACTGGGTAAATCGAAACATAACCATATCTGGGCGTCCAGCAGGACCATATACGGTGAAGTAGCGAAAAACCGTCACATCGATATCATACAGGTAGTGATACGAATGTGCTAGAACTTCGGCAGCTTTCTTACTGGCTGCATACGGTTGCAGGGGGTGGTCACTGGCTGTAGACTCGCTGGTTGGTAAGGGTGCATTTGCACCATACAGACTCGATGTGGAAGCCAGGATGAACTTTTTTATGCCATATTGGCGGCATATCTCTAATAAATTTAGTGTTCCAGTAATATTTGCATCTAAATACACCCAGGGATCTTCAACCGATTGGCGAACTCCCGCACGGGCAGCCAGGTTGATCACAGCATCGAATTTGTTACCTTGTGTTTCAATGGCAGTATGGTTGATAAAATTTTCCACGGCATCACGATTAGAGATATCCAGGTGATGAAATTTAAACCCTGGGCGATCTTGAAGCCGTGATAAGCGGTATGTTTTTAGGCGCACATCATAGGCATCATTCATATCATCGAGCCCGGTTACAGAATGCCCAGCATCTATTAGCATTTCTGCAACCCGAGCGGCGATAAATCCAGCTACTCCAGTCAGCAAGTAATTTCCCATTTTACCTTCTCTATAATTTCAC
Source organism: Anaerolineales bacterium (assembly GCA_014859065.1). GTDB lineage: Bacteria > Chloroflexota > Anaerolineae > Anaerolineales > UBA4823 > Kmv39. Next base: position 4,452 of record JACUUU010000040.1, on the reverse strand, counting down.
TACTTTAGGAGATGTTGAAGCAAAGACATTCCTGGTATCCACAATCAAATTAGCTGCCTCCAATATTGAATCATATTCATAGCTGCTGTGGTTCGTGACTATTACCACACAATCTGCCTCTTTGACTGCAGTTATAAGATCAGTTTCACTCGTTAGCTCCCAATCATCATGCCGAATATGGTTAATATAGGGGTCATGGTAAGATACCAGGGCGTTCTTTTGTTTTAGCAAACCGATCACATCTAACGCAGGCGATTCCCTCAGATCATCGATATCGGGTTTGTATGCAGCACCTAATACTAGAATGCGGCTACCTTTGACTGCTTTGCAGTTCTCGTTCAAAGCATTTTGAATTTTCGACACGACATAGCGCGGCATTCCCGTATTGATCTCTGACGCCAGCTCGATAAATCGGGCGCTGTACTGCAAACCGCGCAATTTCCAGGAAAGATACAGCGGGTCGATTGGAATGCAATGCCCACCTAAGCCTGGACCGGGGGTAAATTTCATAAAGCCAAAAGGTTTGGTCGCAGCAGCCTCAATCACTTCCCACACATCCACTCCCAGGCGATCACACATAATAGCCATTTCATTTACCAATCCAATATTGATCATGCGGAACGTGTTTTCCAACAACTTCGTCATCTCGGCCACTTCTGTCGATGAAACTGACACCACGGTTTCAAGGGCTTGCTGGTACCAGAACGCAGCCACTTCTGTGCAAGCCGGTGTTATCCCGCCAATGACTTTTGGGGTATTGTAAGTGGTCCAATCTTTGCGACCAGGATCAACGCGCTCTGGCGAGAACGCCAGAAAAAAATCCTTCCCAACTTCTAACCCACGCTTCTCACCTAAATGAGGGAGTAATATCTCACGTGTCGTTCCAGGATATGTGGTCGATTCTAGAACCACCACCATTCCCGGGTGAATGTACTTAGCAAGGTCGTTCGTAGCGTCCAAAATGAAAGAAAGGTCAGGGTCGCCTGTCTTGCGGAGGGGTGTCGGTACACAGATGCTAACTGCCTGAACGCTCTCTAAGACTGAAAAGTCTTGAGTAGCACGCAGTTTTCCTGCTGCTGTCAATTTGCCGATCAGACTTTCAGATACATCCTGGATATAACTCTCCCCACGACGGATTGCTTCCACCTTCCGTTCATCTGGTTCAATCCCCACTACATCAAATCCAGCTTCCGCAAATATAGCTGCAAGTGGCAACCCAACGTATCCCAAACCGATTACTGCGACTGTTGCTGTCCTCTGACGTAATTGATCAATAATAGAATCCCTATTGGATTTCATGTTCACCTCAGAATAAACTCAATTGCTTTGGATCTTGATCTGATTCTACTTCTTCATTGCGATAGTCTGACGCTTCTGTGGGCTTAGACATCAACTCCGGTATGCGCGCAAAATCCCGCTCTATAACGGGTCGAAGTGACCCTTGATGGAGAGCTGCTGCTGGGTGATACATGGGTACAACCACACGACCTTTAACCACGAAAGCCTGTCCGTGAACGCTGCTTATCTTGGATTTCGGTAAGAAGAGCTCCATAGAATAACGACCAAGTGTCACAATCACCTTAGGATTGATGGCTTGAATCTGGCGTTCGAGATACAGATTGGTGCAGGTGCTTATCTCTTCTGGCAGCGGATCGCGGTTTCCAGGAGGGCGGCATTTAACAATATTGGTAATGAAGACATCAGAACGCTCCAGCCCAATACTCGCCAACAATTCTTCCAAAAATTTTCCAGCTGCTCCAACAAATGGGCGACCTTGTTCATTTTCATGAAAACCAGGCCCTTCTCCAATAAACACAATTTCAGCATCCGCTGGACCTTCACCCGCAACAGCATTCTTTCGAGAATGGTAAAGTTCACACTCGAAACAAACTGCCACTTCGTCTGCTGTCTGCATTAAAATTTCTTCTGAACCCAAAATTCACCTCCAAGCAACAATTTCCTCTATGTTACAACATGTGAAGGGAAATCATTCGATTATTTGGCTCATGCCTGACCATATCCAACTCGGGCATTTTCTGGATCCCCTTCCAAGAAAACTTCCAGGGCTGCTTGATCCAAATCCATCAAATTCATCAATAACGCATCTTCGTTATTATCCTTATAATATCTCGGCCGGCGAGCGACGATTTCGAATCCAAATTTTTGGTAAAGTGATTGTGCTGCCAGGTTGCTTTGCCTCACCTCCAACATGGCTTCGCGAACTCCATGACCTAGAGAGTCGTGCAGGGCATAGGCTAACAATCGCATCCCAATTCGTTCGCGCCGAAAATCGGGATGAACAGCAAGTGTAGCGATATGCGCTTCATCCTCGATCAGCCACAACACAATCATACCTGCTAATTTAGGCTCACCAAATTCTTGAACCACCTCTGCCACCCACAACCGGGAAAATGGATTCGAGCTCAACTCATACCGATAGCTGCTTTCTGGCCAGGGGGTAGGAAATGATATCCTGTCAATCTCCAAAACCCCCTCAATATCCGCAAAATTCATTGGACGGATGCGAATTGCTACAGTCATCTTAAGGGAATCAGGGCAAGAAACTACCTGTTCTTTTCTCATCCAGGAATTTTATCACCAGGATGAAAATACAATGGTGCAAGTGTAGCGGTATCGTCAAACTGACCTTTTTCCCATCTCTGCCAGCCTAATTCTGCCAGAAAAACAGGCTTGCGAAAGGACTGCGCTGGCGATGCCAGGATTACGTTTACCCATTTGCGACCTAACAACCGGCGTTCTTCACCCGTCAATTCACCACATATAAATGTAGGCTGCTTGATCTTCTCGGATAGTTCCATTACTGTGAGGATTTCAATTTCTCCTGTAGCTTGCCAGAAGCCACTGTCTGCATGGTAATACCCCACCGCAAGACGACCACGTCCTGACCTTAGAATGGCGATCAAAGGCACATCCATGACTGGTTGGGCAGCAGCCAAAATATCTAATGTCGGGATGCCAATCAATGGGATCCCCCTAGAAAAAGCGATTCCCTTCGCGATGGCTAACCCAATACGTAAAGCTGTAAACGAACCTGGTCCGATTGCAACTGCCAGAGAGTGCAGACTCGATACTGCAACCCCGCAGCGTTTAAGGGTATCGTCTATTACCCCGGCTAAATGGACCGTATGATTGTCATGATCTACCCAGACAGTTTCGGCCACAACCTGGACGCCATCGTATAGAGCTATCCCAGCAACTCGCGTGGAGGAATCAATAGCCAATAACATCACATGCCTCCATATACCCGTTTGCGAAATTCAGCCAACATTGTCTCATAATGGTAACCCCGAGCATTAAAGGTCAAATCACGCTGGTTAGGATTAACCCAACGCAGATTAACCCATAAATTTTCTTTAGGTAAAGCATCTTCGATATGATCTGCCCACTCGACTACCAAAGGACCTTTCTCCAGCATTGACCCAATATCCAAGACCTGTGCATCTAAGACACCATCCAGACGGTATGCATCCAAATGAAATAACTGACCTTCACTCGGATAGCGGTAAATATTGACCAGTACAAAAGAGGGACTGGAGACCTGATCCAAAGAACCCCACCCAGCAGCCAGACCCTGAACAAAGGTCGTTTTTCCAGAGCCTAAATCTCCAACCAGGCACAGGATATCTCCGGTTTCAAGCATCCCACCTAAACGCATCCCAACTCGGCGGGTCTGTTCTACAGATCGGCTGATGATTTCCAGAGAGTGTGGGTCAAGGATGGGCATGGCAGCGAGGGTAATTACTACAATTCTAAAACCTTGGGATATTTGGTTGATGATTAAAGGTTCTATTCTACGGTCAAGGACTCTCGTTTAATCTTCATTAATTACTTGAAGCTTTGCCAGCGATGCTACCACCCGCTTCAAGCCAATATCCTGGAAGAAAATATCGACAATCTCGTCGTCGTCCTGGTTTCTACTATTCAAGACCATACCTTCACCCCAGACGGCGTGATTCACACGCCACCCAGGCCGGAAATGAGGTTGGTTAAGGCGAGCTGGTCGGGCGACCGCTGGCTCGTGTTGTTCCCATCTAGTGCTTCTAAAATCATTCCGCATCTCAACCCGTCTACTCCTACCCCCTTCAAACCGTTCTTCCAACAAATCTATAGGAATATCCTCAAGAAAACGTGATTGCACAGTGGGTTCAGAATACCCAAACGCGTTGCGATTAAGCGAATCGATCAAATAGAGACGATCTTTTGCCCGCGTTATCCCAACGTAAAACAACCGTCTTTCCTCCTGCATCGCCTCCTCGTCGTCAAAAGAACGGATGTGAGGCAATACACCATCATTCAATCCGACTATGAAGACATTCGGGAATTCCAATCCCTTGGCGGCATGCAGAGTCAATAAGGTTGGAACATTTGCAGACTCATCTAATGTATCTTGATCCGATACCAGGGCAATATCTTCCAGAAAAGCTGCCAGAC
>JACUUU010000475.1 GCA_014859065.1 Anaerolineales bacterium | reverse complement strand
ATCCAAGGTTGATCCAGATACGCGAGTCAAAGACTTGACGGATTCTGAAGTTGCAGCCCTTCGCGACGCCATCAGCCAAGCATATAAGGTAGAGGGGGACCTGCGCCGTGAGGTGCAGATGAATATTAAACGGTTGATGGAAATTGGCAGCTATCGTGGCTTACGGCACCGACGCAATCTCCCTGTACATGGACAGCGAACACGGACCAATGCCCGTACACGTAAAGGACCAAAACGTACTGTTGCAGGTCGTGGGCGCCGGCGGGGTGCTAAGAAAAAATAATACAATTGTGATTTGTCTGTTGATCTGGGATATATTATCCTTGGGATTATACTGGCAAAAAAGGATTAGAAAGAGCGAGGTTGTATGCCAAGAACACCACGTACATCACGCCGTGGCGGTGCACGGAAAGTAAAACGAACACTGACATCTGGACAAGTGCATATCAGTGCAACTTTTAATAACACGATAGTCACTGTTACAGATCAGCAAGGGAATACGGTCACCTGGGGTAGTGCTGGTTCAGCGGGGTTTAAAGGATCACGAAAGAGCACTCCTTTTGCTGCCAGGTTGGCTACGGAACAGGCGATTAAAGCTGCCATGAGCATGGGGTTGCAGGAGGCTGAAATAATCGTTAAAGGCCCAGGCCCAGGTCGTGAGGCAGCCATTCGGGCTGTTCAAGCTCTGGGTTTGAAGGTAACCACTATTACGGACAAGACTCCGGTTCCTCATAATGGTTGCCGGCCTCCAAAGAAGCGGCGAGTGTAAATAATCATACCAACAATGATAATTGATTTTGAATGAGGGAAGACTGAATGGCAAAGTATCGTGGACCGGTGTGTAAACTATGCCGGCGAGAAGGTGAGAAATTATTTCTTAAAGGGGAACGTTGTTTTACCCCGAAGTGTGCTTTTGAGCGCCGTGGTTATCCGCCTGGATTGCATGGGAAAGGAGCACAATTTCGGCGCAGACGTGAATCAGACTTCAACCGACAGTTGCGTGCCAAACAAAAAGCGCGACGCATATATGGTGTTCGAGAGCGCCAGTTTCGTAGGTATTATGATGTATCCTTAAAACGGCGTGGATTGACTGGCCTTAATTTGATCCAAATTCTTGAAACGCGCTTGGATAATGTTGTATATCGGCTTGGTTATGCTGATAGTCGTGCTCAAGCTCGCTTGCTGGTGACACATGGACATTTTTCTGTAAATGGGCGCCGTTCTGATGTCCCTTCCATGCTACTGTCTCCAGGAGACCAGGTGTCTGTTCGTGAAGGTTCAATAAAACGACCATATTTTAAGGAATTAAGGAGTGTAGCGGAAGTAAAGAACCCTCCTGATTGGTTGAGCCGCGATCTTAGCAATCTTTCTGGGTCAGTGATTCGTCTGCCAGAACGTTCCGAGATCGATGGCAATTTAAATGAACAGCTCATCGTTGAATTTTATTCACGGTAAAACTGGATTTATTTTGCTGTGCGCGTTAAGAATTACGCGAAAAAAACACAGGTTATTAAAGGAAACTGAGTAGGGAGAGGTGAACCGTGATCGGTTTAACAAACATGGTAACACCGAAAATAGAACGGGAAGCAGAAGCACGCAACTATGGAAAGTTTATTATCAGCCCATTGGAGCGTGGTTATGGAATTACATTGGGAAATGCTTTAAGGAGGGTCTTGCAATCATCCTTAGAGGGAGCTGCTGTCACATCAATTAGAATAGCAGATGTTCAACATGAGTTTAGTGATATTCCCGGTGTTAGGGAAGATGTTATCCGGGTAATGCTGCAGATCAAACAATTACGCATGAAGATGTTTGATGTGGATAGCGCTCATTTACATCTTGAGGTTCATGGAGATGGGGTTGTCACAGCCGCCGATATTATCACACCTCCAGAGGTTGAGATCGTAAATCCAGATCTCTATCTTTTTACAGTGGATGATAAAAATGCCCATTTGGAAATTGAGATGACCGTTGAGCTTGGTCGTGGTTATTCTTCATCTGAGGACCGAGGTGGGCATCTATCAATCGGTGACTTACCAGTTGATGCAATTTTTTCCCCAGTGAAACGCGTTAATTGGGATGTCGGTTATGCACGAGTTGGACAGAGTACAAACTTCGATAGGTTGATCATTGAAATTTGGACCGATGGGACAATAAGTCCGGAAGAAGCCTTGAGCAACAGTGCAAGAATCCTAATAGAACACTTGCGTCACCTTGCAGGTGTAAGTGAAGAATCGCTGACAATAATTCCTGAAGAAGAGGTGGAAAGCAGCCGTCTCACCAGTGAAATGATCGAAACTCCCATTGAGAATTTGGACCTCTCAGTACGGGTGTTTAATTCTTTAAAACGCACTGGCATTACTACAGTAGGAGAGGTGTTGGAATTATTAGAGAAAGGTGATGAGGCTGTGATGTCCATCCGGAACTTTGGTGAGAAGAGCCTGGAAGAATTACGTGCGAAGATGCGTGAAAAAGGCTATATCCATAACGAAGATGAAGTAGAAGCGGAGTAGGAAAGAGCGATGCGACATAGAGTAGCAGGAAAAAAACTTGGAAGACAAAAAGACCAACGCGCTGCCCTACGGCGCATATTAATAAAAGAATTGTTCGATCACGAACGTATCCGTACCACTCGTTCAAAAGCAGAAGCAATTCGAGGTCAAGCAGAAAGATTGATAACCCTCGCAAAGAGAGGTAATGATGCTGGAGAAGCACAAATGGTGCACACCCGCAGATTGGCAGCTGCCCGGTTAGGTGATCCGGCAATAGTGAAAAAATTGTTTGATGATATTGCACCGCGCTATGCAGACCGTAATGGAGGATACACACGCATGCTGAAATTAGGTCCTCGACAAGGTGACAATGCAGAAATGGTAATTTTAGAACTTGTAGAATGAAAAATCACAGGTGATGAGGGAAACAAGATTTACTTCTCAACCTTTCCTCCATTAGAGTGAAGTGGCACGTTACAAAGTTATTCTTCAATTCGATGGAAGCGATTTTTGCGGTTTCCAAAAGCAAAAACAATCTCGAACCGTTCAAGGTATTGTAGAATCTGCATTGCGGCTGCTTGGTTGGAAAGGGACTTCAATACTGGCTGCCGGGAGAACAGACAGTGGAGTACATGCCACGGGTCAGGTGATCGCATTCGATCTTGATTGGAAACATTCACCTAAGGATCTACTACGCGCCTTGAATTCACACCTCCCGTATGATGTGGCGGGGCAATCTGTATCTCGTGTTCTTGCAGATTTCCATCCTCGGTATTCTGCGCAAGGGAGAAGGTATAAGTACAGATTGTTTTGTGATGAGACACGTCAGCCGCTCAAAGAGAGGTATAGCTGGAGGATTTGGCCTCCTGTTGATTTGCATAAGATGCAAGAAGCTGCGAATTACCTGCAAGGTACTCATGATTTTGGTGCTTATGGCTCGCCTATAAAACCTGGAGGCAGTACAATTAGAACGATCAAACGAGTTGGTTGGTTTGAAGAAGGTTCTGATATGGTCTTCGAAATTGTTGGGGACGCCTTCCTTTACCATATGGTTCGTCGCCTTGTGTTTGTGCAATCCAAGATAGGGCAAGAAGAAATTCAGCTGGAGAAGATCGAGGGTATATTGTCAAATAAGGATTTTGGTCGACTTCAGGGATTAGCTCCCGCAAGTGGGCTTACATTAGTTGAGGTATTATATCCCCCAGATATCTATTTATCGGGGATGCAGTAATAAAATCGGAGAGAAAGATAGTGCAAAAGACATACGTTCCTAAAAAGGATGAGATTACGCACGAATGGTACTTAGTTGATGCAAATGATCAATTGTTAGGTCGTTTTGCAACTAAGGTTGCGGCAATTTTACTTGGCAAGCATAAGCCGAATTACACACCTGGTGTAGACACAGGAGACTATGTTGTGGTGGTCAATGCTGAGCGAATCCGAGTTACTGGGAATAAATTAGATTCGAAAATTTACTATCATTATAGTGGGTACCCAAGTGGGATGAAGGAGATTTCCTTGCGGGATCGATTAGCTAAACAACCCGAACTTGTGATCCGTCAAGCTGTTTGGGGGATGCTTCCCCATAATCGTTTTGGACGGAAATTGATCAAGAAGCTCAAAGTTTATGCAGGACCCGATCATCCCCATGAAGCCCAACAACCGAAAACTATGTAATTATTAATAAATTGGAGATACTATGGTAGTTGCAGTTGAATATTACGAAGGCATTGGACGGCGAAAGGAAAGTACAGCACGTGTTCGAATAGCTAAAGGTACTGGACAATTTGTCGTGAACGGAAAAAACCTGGATGAATACTTTACTCGCCAAGTTGATATTGTAAAGATCAATGCACCTTTTAGTGCTGCTGATGAAAATCGTGACCAGTTCGATGTATCAGTTATAGTGAAAGGTGGAGGTATAACTGGACAGGCTGAAGCAGTTCAGCTTGGAGCTTCCCGGGCATTACTCGGGATGAACCCCGATATAAAAACAGCGATGCGAAAAGCCGGTCTCTTGACACGCGATTCACGTATCAAGGAACGAAAAAAACCAGGTCTTAAACGAGCTCGGAAAGCACCTACTTACACCAAACGATAAAATTTGACGAATTCAAGAATAAACGTAATGTGTATGAACAATGTAGTTAAATTCCACTGTTCTTCACATTGCGTTTTGATTTAAATTTTGTTTACGGGTGCGAAGATTTCCCAACCTGGAATCGGAGAAACTAGAATATGTCTGGAATCACTTTATTAGGATTGGGTCCAGGAGATCCCTTGTTAGTGACCCGGGAAGCCTGGAATGTGTTAGAAAGCTGTGGTGAGATATATGTGCGAACCAGTTTACATCCAACTGTTGCTGGTTTTCCACCAAACTTAAGAGTGAATTCGTTTGATTCTTTTTACGATGATTGCGAATCGTTCAACGATGTGTATAGATGTATCGTCGATGTGATATTAAATCTGGGGCAACGAACCCAAGGGGTGGTTTATGCAGTCCCTGGTCATCCATTTATTGCAGAAGCAACTACGTTTGAACTTGTGGATAGGGCACAGGAACTTGGAATTCCAGTTAAAGTCATCGAAGGATTAAGCTTCTTGGAACCAGTAATCTCGGCTTTAGGTCTAGACCCTTTTCCACACTTAGAAGTAATTGATGCCTTGGAATTAGGTGCCATTCATCATCCTCCTTTTCCACCCAGTGCACATGCAATTATTGCTCAGATTCATTCAAAGCTGGTTGCCTCTGAGGTTAAACTTACTTTAATGGCTCTTTATCCTGACCAACACCCGGTAATTTTTGTTCATTCAGCGGGGACCAAGAACTTGTTGGTTGAACATTTACCCTTGTCGGATATTGATAGAAATGCACATATTGGATTAACGAGCAGCCTTTATGTTCCATCGATAAGCGAAAATTCCTCATTCGAATCATTGCAGAATTTGATTGCTCACCTGCGAGCCCCGGATGGTTGTCCCTGGGATAGGGAACAGACCCATCAGTCATTAAGACCTCACTTATTGGAGGAGGCATATGAAGTGCTTTCTGCATTAGATTCCGAAAATCCTCAGAAAATGAAAGAAGAATTTGGTGACTTATTACTTCAAATTGTTCTGCATGCTCAAATTGCAAGGGAGCAAGGCGAATTTTCAATGGTCGACATTATTCAAGGTCTTCATGACAAACTGGTTCGAAGGCATCCACATGTTTTTGGCAACGTTGAGATTAAAGATAAGGAGGGAGTATTATCGAATTGGGAAAGATTGAAATCTATTGAAAGAGAGCATAACAATGATTTAGTGAATGGTTTGCTGGAAGGGGTAAGTTCGGAATTGCCTGCGTTATTGCAAGCTCAATCGTACCAAAAACGTGCTGCCCGAGTTGGTTTCGATTGGTCTGATAAAAAGGGGGTGTTGCAAAAAATTACTGAAGAGATCGATGAGCTCGATAAAGCATCTGATCAAGATGCGCGAATATCTGAAATTGGGGATCTATTGTTTTCATTGGTCAATCTGGCACGTTGGTATGATATCGATGCTGAAAGTGCTTTAAGGGGTGCAAATCACCGCTTTCGACAACGCTTCGCCTACATTGAAGCGTCAGCTCGGAGACTTGGTGTAAATCTGTCTGACCTAACTTTGAATGAAATGGATGCATTGTGGGACGAAGCAAAATCTGAGGATGATGTAGAGACCTCAGAAGGATAAAAATCCCAACGACATTTGCTAGAAACTACTAAATATTCAAGCTTTCTCAATTATCGGATGATGGAAGATTTATGGTTTGTCATGGTTTACATCCGAGCCGTTATACACGTCGAGTTCTAATTCGAAAGCCTCTTTGAGTTGCTCCGCGCAATCCTGACTGCAGGCGATGAAGAAAAGATCGTACCCGGATTCTTTTGCTGGGGATCCCTCAGGGAGGACGAAAGCGATGGTTGTCTTATTGGATAATGTTAATTTTATCGATACGAATTTTCTTGCCTGATCTTCTAGATTCAAGCTTTGATTGGCTTGAGCGCCGAAACCGAATGTGTCTGCACCAGGTGGTATAGGTAATGTACACCAAGCACAAATACGCATTAATCTATCTTGGGTTTCTTTGTTTCTAAGGCCTTCCATATCAACCTTGACGGGCAATCATGTTATTGGCTCAAACCTGGCTGTAAAGTGCCTCAACAATTCAGGTGCGTAGGTGAAGCGGTATCCAGGAACTTCTTCGCGGTGTTCATTTATTGAAGCCATGATCTTAACAACATAATCCAAATGGCTTTGGGTATACACTCGACGAGGAATAGCTAGGCGAACCAACTCAAGCTGTGGATACACTACTTCTCCAGTTTGCGGATCATTATGGGCAAACATGACTGATCCGATCTCTACCCCTCGGATTCCCCCTCGAAGATAAAGTTCGACTGTTAAAGCGTGTCCTGGGAAGTATTTCTGCGGGATGTGTGAAAGCATCTTGCCTGCATTCACATAGACGGCGTGGCCGCCAGGGGGCTGCATAATCGGTATACCGGCTTCTCTCAAGTTATTTGCCAGATATGCTGTTTGGCCTAATCGATAATCCAGATAGTCTTCATCGAGTCCTTCAATTAGTCCGACAGCGATGGCATCAAGGTCGCGTCCAGCCAATCCTCCGTAAGTTGGGAACCCTTCTCGTAATATTAACTCATTGCATGCTTTACGGTACAATTCTTCATTATTCATTGCCAGAAAACCCCCAATATTGACTAAAGCATCCTTCTTTGCGCTCATTGTTGCGCCATCAGCTAATGAGAAAATCTCTCGGGCGATTTCTAGAGTACTTTTATCAGCATAACCTGGTTCTCGCTGACGGATAAAGTGGGCATTCTCTGCATATCGGCAAGCATCGATGAAAAAAGGAATTTTATGTTGACGATAAATCGCCGATACCTGGCGAATATTTTCCAATGAGACTGGTTGTCCTCCGCCTGCATTATTGGTGATAGTAATCATTCCAAATGGGATATTTTCCTCCCCAACTGTTTGAATAAAATTCTTGAGTTTTTCCAAATCCAAATTTCCCTTGAAAGGGTATAAATCATCTGGGTCAAAAGCCTGATCGATGACTAGATTGGTTGGATTACCACCTCGAGCACGAATATTGGCATCAGTGGTATCAAAATGCATATTGGATGGGACATATATCCCCTTTTTCACTAATAGTGTGCTCAGGATATTCTCTGCGGCTCGACCTTGGTGAGTAGGTACAAAGTGTTCAAACCCAAATATATCTTGCATCACTGATGATAAGCGGTAGTATGAATTAGCACCTGCATAAGATTCATCCCCTTGCATCATAGCTGACCATTGCCCATGGCTCATAGCTCCTGTTCCGGAATCTGTCAACAAATCGATAAATATCACGGCTGATCGTAATCCAAAAAGGTTGTAGCCCGCATTAGCTAATGCCTCTTGTCTGGTGATTTGGTCAACCAATTTAGTGGGTTCAACCACCTTGATCCGAAATGGCTCGGGTGGATAATTTGTCATTTGCAGCCTCCATGTGTCAGTAAAGTTCTCGAGTTGTACCCAACAGTTTAGCATGTTTCTTTAAAATCACCAAGAAAGATCATACAATGCGAATCGGGTATAATTCGACGAGTAAAAGTTTTTCAAATGTCAAATGAAGATTATTCACAGTAGGGCATCTATGATTTCGATTATTTCCTTTATTCTTGGGCCAGTTGAGACAAATTCATATCTGATTGCAGATGAGGAAAGTAAAGAGGCAGTAGTAATCGATCCAGCTTGGGACGGGGCTAAGATCGTCGCAGAGGCAGTCACGCGGAATTGGAATATCAGCAATATTTGGATAACACATGCACATTTTGATCATTTGGGTGGAACAGGTGAAGTTGTTGACCTCCTTGATACTCGGCCTTCAGTCGCACTTCATCCAGAGGATTTAGCCATGTGGCATGCCCAAGGAGGTGCCCAACTCTTTGGGATTAGAATTGGGCATGTTCCAGAACCGAGCCAGGATTTATCTCATGGTCAGCAACTGTTATTGGGTTCTACCCAGTTCGAGGTTCGCCACGCACCGGGACATTCAAAAGGACATGTTATGTTTTATTGTCAGTCAGCTAAAGTGTTGTTCTGTGGGGATGTAATTTTCCGTGGTGGGATTGGCAGGACTGATCTACCTGGTGGAGATTACAATACGTTGATCGAAAGTATTTACAGCCAGGTGTTGACGTTGCCCGATGAAACACGCCTTATGTCTGGCCATGGTCCTGAAACAACGGTGGGGGTTGAAAGAATACATAATCCATTTCTAGGATGATCATACAATAATAAAACCACCGGATGAATATTTACATCGGTGGTTTAGTGGGCAAACAGATAGAAATATTTAGATTAATTATTAGTTCTCAAAGCTATTCATGCTTTCTGATTATTCAAATCTAAGGTGACTAGAGCAGTGGATTATTTCGCATAATCCACTGCTCTGGTTTCCCGTATAACAGTTACCTTGATTTGTCCGGGATATTGCATGGAATCTTCAATTTGTTTGGCTATGTCACGTGCAAGACGTAATGCATCTAAGTCGTCGATATCTTCTGGTCGCACAAATATACGTACTTCTCTACCAGCCTGTAGTGCGTAACTTTGGGTAACACCCTTATAAGAGTTAGCAATTTCTTCTAAAGCACGAATTCGCTTGATGTATTGTTCAAGACTTTCACGACGTGCACCTGGACGAGCACCTGATATAGCATCAGCAGCCTCAGCGATGATTGCTTCAACAGATTCCTGCTCAACTTCATGATGGTGAGAGGCAATTGCGTTATATACTCTCTGATTCACACCATATCGGCGGGCAAATTCTGCACCTAGCTGAGCATGGGTACCTTCAAGATTGTGATCCATAGCTTTACCAATATCATGAAGCAGCGCTGCAGCCTTAGCAACCTCAATGTCAGCTCCTAATTCTGCGGAGATAACCCCAGCAAGTTGAGCTGTTTCGACGGCATGACTGAGTTGGTTTTGGCCATACGAAGTTCGAAATTTCAAGCGACCGAGCATTTTTATAATCTCGGGATGTAAGCCAGGGACTCCCGCTTCATACGCGGCTTGTTCGCCAGATTCGATGATATCCCTGTCTATCTCCTCTTGTTCACGTTTTACAATCTTCTCGATGTGGGCAGGATGGATGCGACCATCTAACACCAGTTTCGCCATCGAACGGACCGCTACCTCCCGGCGAACAGAGTCAAAACTTGATATTGTGATAGCCTCCGGAGTATCATCGACAATTACGTCAACTCCAGCAATTTGTTCGAAGGCGTGAATATTTCGTCCATTTCTTCCGATAATTCGTCCCTTCATGTCATCTGAAGGTAGGGGAACGAAAGACGTGGTGACATCTGCGACATGTTCTGAAGCAACCCGTTGGATAGCCATAGCAATCAGTTTCCGGGCGCGCCGCTCCCCCTCTTCATGAGCCTGGGCGTCTATTTGGCGAATGATTCTCGCCATATCTGCCCGAGATTCTTTTTCCACCTCTGCCAAAAGCTGCTCTCGAGCTTCTTCAACGGTCATTTGAGATATGCGTTTTAGTTCTTCGAGTTCATCGCTGTGCATCTTTTCCAGTTCGTTAGCACGTTTATCGATGAAGCTTTGACGTTTGTTTAATGATTGTTCGCGTTTTTCTAACCGTTCGGTGCGATTGTCAAGCTCCTCACGTCTCTTTGTTAGCCTATCCTCCTCTCTATTAATTTCCTGGCGACGGCGTGCGATTTCTGCATCGGCAACCTGGCGAATTTCTAAACCTTTGTCTTTTGCCTGTAGCTCAATATTACGGGCTTGTTCCTTAGCCGTATTGACGATGTCATCCGCTTCATCATGTTGCCTCCGTAGGCTTCGCTGAATTTGCAGATTTTTAATTCCATATCCAGCAGCTATGCCGAACACCAGGCTTATGATAGCAATCAGCAACCATAAACCATTGTCCATTTGAAACCTCTTTATTAGTTAATTATGATCTTCCTTGACATTAAGTCGGTTGGTTTTCATCCCAAATTTTTTCTAGAACAGATTCGATTAAGTCATACGTGAAGCCGCGTCTTGATAAATGGCTACCCAGCTTGCGTTTAAACTCCCATCTATCAAGATGTGTCCATTTGTGTGCTTGTTTAGTTCCTGTTGAATAAGCCAGACTTTCCTCATCTATATTAATTAAGGATTGTTCAATAATCTCCGCTGAGATCCCTTTCTGTCTAAGTTCAAGAGACAATAACTTTAGGCTTCTCGGTCGAAAATCAATTCTGTTTTCGACCCATTGCCTGGCAAAATTCTTGTCATTGATTAACCCACTTTTTTTGAGTCTATCGATGGTATTATCAACAATTATTGGATCCACGCAATGCTTCTCCAAGTTCGTGCGCACTTCTTTTTCTGATCGTGGTCGATAGCTAAGCAGTTTTAGTGCTTGTTGATAAGCAGTCTCATCCCTGTCTTTGATTTCGAGAGCCGCGACTTGCTCTTCGCTTATTTCTTGACCGATCTTTAGCATCGCTGCAACAGCATTGGACAACCCAAACGCAAACTCACCATCCAGATAAACATTTGTTCGGCGAGAATTACGCTTTTGTGCTTTCAGTGCTGTAATTTTAGGTTTCATCGCAACTACTTACTAATACCTTAACCTATTTGACTATAGCAAAATGGCTAAACCTTATGTTGCCTCAAAAAACCGTGAACCTGCCACCTGCAGGCCACGGCTATTATTGTATGCATAATTGACACAGTAATTAATACAATTCGATATTGGATTCGCTTATTAGACAGACGGCAATTCTTACTTTTCTCTAAAGGTGTGTAACTGATCGATATTCTAATGGAAGAAACTGGTAGTCTGTCATTAATTCGGCTAGTACGGACGAGTACGACGCCAATCCGTATCTGTAATTCCTAGATGCCAAGTTAAACCAAATCAAGCACTTCACTGATGTCATTTTGCAAGCCGTAGCCGCACGAAAAAAAAACAATAAATAAATCAATGTGCAGCAGGTATTTCGTTGGTTGTTGATATTGATTTAAATAACACAGCAATAATTCTACTTAGAACCTCAAACTCTCGGTGAAGTTCTTATTACCGATCACTTTGCTGATTTATTCAAATTCAGATAAGCCAAATATCCAGGTTTGGCCAAACTTATTAACTATTATACATTATATCAATGAATTGTGGAAAAAAATCTATTGAGTAAAGGGATTTTTTCGACCCAAAAGATGCCTTTGAATTTGATTAAGCGGTTTTGACACTTTGTTGGAATAATTATCCCCTTTTGGATATTAAAGATTTGAGAGAAACAGAACTATGGTAGGATAAGACATAGAATTATCACAATTAGGAGAAAGTTGTGTCGGATAAGATACGTATCTGTTTCGTCTGTTTGGGTAATATCGTTCGCAGTCCACTAGCTGAGAACTTATTTCGCTACCATGCTACAAAACGCGGTTTAGATCATAAATATGAGGTTGATTCTGCTGGAACAAGTGACTGGCATGTCGGTGAATCTCCAGATCACCGCATGGTGACAACTGCAGCCAGGCGGGGGATACGCATCGATGGATCTTCCCGCCAGTTTAGATATGCCGATTTTGACAAATTCGATCTCATCATCCCAATGGATAAAAATAACCGAGCTTCTTTGAACGCATTGGCTAAAAGCTCTAATGAAAAAAATAAAATTCACCTTCTACGTGAGTTTGATCCGAAGAGCGACTCACAAGCATCCGTACCCGATCCATATTATGGAGGAATTAATGGTTTTGAAGAGGTTTATGATATTGTTGAACGATCGGTTTTAGGATTGCTTAACAGTCTTGAGGACAGACTTAACAGGTAATTACTTGATCCCAAATACTATTGAAACTTGGTGCCAGAGTGAGGGTTATGGGGATATTCTCAGCTTTAAACATGTTGGTGGTGGCTGCATAAATAATGGAGTCAGGTTGATCACAAGTTCTGGAAAATCCCTTTTTCTAAAAACAAATCAGCATAATCCTCTAGATATGTTTGCCAGAGAGGCAGAGGGTTTGCAAGCTTTATCCATTGATAACGGGCCTCGCGTTCCTGAGGTGTTGTTATTTGGTGAGCATTTCCTTTTACTTGAGGATCTTTCACCTGCCAATCGTCGGAATGACTTTTGGGAAGTCTTCGGATTTCAAATGGCAGTCTTACACAACCAGACAAATGACCACTTTGGTTTTTACCATGACAATTACATAGGTTCTACTCCACAACCAAATCCTTGGACATCTGACGGTTTCTTATTCTTTATGGAATATCGATTGAAATATCAGGCACAATTAGCTTTAAAGCGTGGCCTATTGAATAAGGAGGAGGTGGGCAGAGTAGAAAGTCTGGGTAGGAAGCTCCCTGAAATAATTCCGATCCAACCGGCCTCATTAATCCATGGTGATTTATGGAGCGGAAATGTGACTTCTGACTCAAAAGGGATGCCAGCTATTATTGACCCTGCTGCTCACTTTGGGTGGGCTGAAGCAGATCTTGCCATGACAGATTTGTTTGGATCCTTCCCCGATGTTTTCTATCATTCTTACCAAGAGATTCGCAAACTAGAGAATGGGTTTCGGGATCGTTTTCAAATTTATAACCTCTATCACTTAATTAACCACCTCAATTTGTTTGGTACAACTTATCGGGGACAGGTGATGACAGTATTAGATACATTTGTAAAATAAGGGAAGATTTGACTGGTTACCTAAATAGTAACTTCTCAAAAAGACAAGTCATTAATCCAAAGAAAAAAGAGTTGAAATCTGGATGCCAATCTTTAGGGATAACCTCACCTGAAGCATTATCCTGAAAGTATTTTCCTTGGAAATCTCTGCGATCAATAATTTGAAGAGATTCAACTAATGCATCAATATCTTCCCCTGTGTTATAGAGCCCCAATGATACTCTAACAATTCCTGGCATATCGGTTCTATCCCCAGACATGATATTTTGATGGACTTGCTGAGCTTTTTGTGGGGAAATTTCTAACAAATGCAATAAATAAGGATGTGCACAGAAACATCCACTGCGCACTCCGATGCCAGATTCACAACTAAGCACAGCAGCAACCAAAAAATGGGAGATTTCATTCATAGTAAAAGGGATTACACCGAGACAATTGTTGATTGTTTCAGGGTTTGGGTTTCCGAATATCCTGATACTGGGAATCTCTGCCAGGCGACGTAATGGATATGGTGTGAGCTCAGACTCATGTTCAGCAATTTTTTCAATACCAATCGATCTAGAATGTTCGTAAAAATGAGTAGGGAGTCGAGATTTAAAACCACTCCCACGATGGATTCTGCTGTAAAAATCTAAAAAATTGTTTACTGCTTTTTGAACACTCTTAAACGACGGTGTCGATGCAGCATTATCTAGATTGATGTATCTGCTTTGTTTGCCATTCAATAATTCAGCTTAAGTCTCCTGACCAACAACTAGGTGGGTGAAGGTGGTTTGGGGATTGGAAATATGCATGCTGTTTAAATGCCTCCCGAGGAATATTGGTAATAAAAGAAAGAAAGAGAAATTGAATAATTTAAGTTTGTACAGCGATTTTTTAAGGCAAATCCCTTGCGTAAAGTTCCTAATTCGTATATACTGTGTTTGATTGTGGGAGAAAGTGGGAGATAGTGGAGCGTCGGTCTTTCCGGCGTTCTTGCATTATCGGAAGGTTAGAACAAATGTTCCTAGGCCAGTTCCAGCACGCCATCGATGCGAAAGGCCGATTGACAATACCTGCCCGTTTCAGGGATATTCTGGCAGCGGATGGTGCCATTGTTACTCAGGGATTTGATCGAAACCTCATGGCGCTGACAACTTCTTCTTTCCAGTCAATATTTGATCGAGTCAACCGTATGAACATGACCGATCCATCAGCAAGATTACTTAAACGGTTGATCTTTTCAAATGCGAACAAAGTAGATGTTGACAAGGTTGGTCGCATATTAATCCCACAATACCTCCGGGATGTTGCTGGATTAGATAATGATGTAGTTATTGTTGGCCTTGGTGATTATTTTGAGATTTGGTCAACCAAATTATGGGCAGAACAGCTTGCTCAAATTCAGGATACCGAAGCCAATGCTCAGCGTTTTATCGCTCTTGACCTTTCCCCTGGTGATTAATAGTTTGAACCATTAAATAGCCAGGAAGAGGCGAGACCTTCATGAGTGAATTTTTAGGTCATCAACCCGTTCTTTACAATGAGATTATACACGCATTGCAGCCAAAAGACGGAGGTTTTTATGTAGATTGTACTGTGGGTGTAGGCGGCCATGCTTGGGGAATTCTGGATGCTAGTCAACCCAATGGTCGTCTATTAGGAATGGATTTAGACCCGCAGGCATTGGTATTGGCTCGAAAAAGATTATCTTCTTTCGGGAAACGTGTAATACTCATTCAGGAATCCTACCAGACCCTTAGCATCCAGCTTTCTCAATTGGGTTGGGATCTGGTTGATGGGATACTATTAGATTTAGGTGTTTCATCATTACAGTTGGATAATCCCGAGAGAGGTTTTTCCTTCAGGTTGGAAGGGCCGCTTGACATGCGTTTCGATCCTAACAATCCTGTTAGAGCAGTGGATTTGGTCAATGACCTAAAAGAAGAAGATTTAGCTAAAATATTGTATGAGTATGGTGAGGAACACCGCTCTCGGAAAATTGCGAGAGCCATTTGTAAAGCGAGACCGATAAAAAGCACTGATGAATTGGCAAAAATTACTGTCAAAGAAATTGGCATTGCTCATGGCCGTATTCATCCAGCAACCCGTACCTTTCAAGCATTGAGGATCGCGGTCAATCAAGAATTGGCAGTGCTCCAATCAGTCTTGCCTCAAGCTGTTGATTCTCTCAAAACAGGTGGTAGGTTAGCTGTGATTTCATTCCATTCTTTAGAGGATCGAGTTGTTAAAAAATTCTTAAGGAGAGAAAGTAGGGATTGTGTATGCCCACCTGAGCTGCCTGTGTGCAACTGCGACCATAAAGCAATTTTGAAGGAGATTAATCGTCGTCCAATAAAGCCAAGTGATTCGGAAATTGAATTGAACCCGCGTTCACGAAGTGCCCGATTAAGAGTGGCTGAGAAGATTTAGCTGACTTGCTGTGGCATGACACTTGCAAACTAATTTGATGTGATCAGCTAATTGTGAGTAAGTTTATATATTCGCAGATCAAATAAATCGAAAAATGAACAGAATAGAAAAACTAATCAAGCAGTGAAATCATGGAACAAGTCAACCGATTGTCTCAAGCGTATAAACAAGCTCCTTGGCGGAAACAACTACAGCTCATTGGAATATTTTCATTGGTTTTAATAATGATTGCATTAGTGGCGGGAATTTACCTGGATGTAACCGCACGAACAGCAACTCTTGGTCGCTCTATTCAAGAAATGCGTAGAAATATCGAATCTTTCAGGATGAGTAATGCTGATCTGGAGATAAGGTTAGCCTCGATAACTTCGAGTGCTGAAATGGAAAAACGTGCAATTGAACTTGGCTTTTCAAAGATAGAGCCAGATAGGGTAGTTTACATTGAGGTTCCTGGATATTTGCATCGACAGCCAAATATCAACGCTGAATCACCTGCTTTGACTGCAACTACTTCATCTGGTTTGTCATCAGAATATACTCAATCCTTATTCGATTGGCTTCGAGAACGAGTCATCGACCCCGCTGCGCCTTTAGTGGAGATGGGAAGATGATTGCAGAGTATTCCTGGAGGTATACCACATTGGGTTTGTTGATGACAACGGCAGCAAGTTTCATCATTATCCAGATGGTTCGTATCCAAACCAGTCCGCAAGCTGAGGTTTTTCGTAATCAAGGTGCGATATATGCAGGTAGCTGGCAGACCATTCAGCCAACCAGAGGAATGATTTACGACCGGTGGGGGAATCTTCTTGCAGGTAGTACGACTGTCTATGAAGTTGGCGTAGAACTCGCTTATGTAAAGAACCCTTCCACAATCGCTTTGGCTTTGAACGCAGTAGTTGGTTCAGATTACAGTTCAGTATTTACAGCAGCTAGCCAACCAGCTTCAAAAACATCGGTTTACGCTGTTTTGGCTAATTACGTCACTGAGGAACAAAAAGCTCGTCTCGAGCGCTTTGCGGAAGAGATGGAAGCAGCCTATTTTGGTGAGCAAGGTGCTGAGCTGCCGAGCCTTGCTGGGCTAAGATATACTCCCCATTTACAACGCAGCTACCCAGAAAAAGACCTGGCTTCAAATGTCCTGGGTTTTGTTAGTCGGGAAGGCAAGGGATACTTCGGTGTTGAGGAAAAATTCGATGACCTCTTGAGAGGAACAGCTCGAGTGGTCTGGGTACCTTCTGATCCCTCTAAAGTCGAAGAACTTCCGGAGATACCCGTTGGAGCCGGTTTGGTACTAACAATCGATCGTGAGATTCAGGCGGAGGTAGAATCGATACTTGATCAGGCTCTAGTCAGAACGGGTTCGGAAGCAGGCACGATCGTAGTCATGGACCCCAAAACTGGTGAAATTCTGGCAATGAGCACAACTCCTCGTTTGGATCTTAATGAGTATTGGCGGTACGCTGATGTGTATCCAGGCACAACCCCATTTAACCGGGCTATCAGCAAAGCATACGAACCCGGATCAGTGTTCAAAGTGATGACAATGGCAGCTGCGCTGGATCAAGGTACTGTAACACCGAGTACGACTTTCCTGGACACCGGCTCGATAGAGATCGGTGGAATATATATTCGGAACTGGAATTGGGGTGCCTGGGGCTCACAGGATATGCTTGGTTGCATGCAACACTCTCTTAATGTCTGTCTGGCATGGGTAGCTAAAGAATTAGGTGCAAACTCATTTTACGGGTATATGCAGGATTTCGGTTTTGGTAGGTTGACTGGTATTGAATTGGCTGGAGAAGCTACCGGTCGACTAAAACAACCAGGAGATAGTGACTGGTATGAGGCTGACCTGGCGACAAACTCATTCGGTCAGGGATTATCTGCAACACCAGTCCAGATGGTGATGGCAGCCTCAGCTATTGCTAACGATGGAAAGATGGTAACTCCAAGAATATTAAAGGCTGTTATCGATAAAGGTAGACAATATGATACCTCTCCCCAAATAGCAGGTTATCCAATATCAGCTGAAACAGCCCGTACTCTTTCAGAGATGTTGGCGATATCGCTAGAGATTGAATCGTCTAGTGCTTTAGTGGAAGGCTATCGGATATCTGGGAAAACAGGTACAGCTGAAATCCCCACTCCAACCGGTTACTCAAGCACGCTGACTCATGCTTCTTTTGTAGGTTGGGGTCCTGTTGATGATCCAAGGTTCTTAGTGTATGTTTGGTTGGAGAAGCCAGAAATAAGCCCATGGGGATCAGTGGTTGCGGCACCGGTATTTCAAGAAGTTGTTGAACGCTTGGTCGTACAATTAGATTTACCCCCTGATCACAAAAGGATAATTCCATAATTCGGTGATTAGATGTTAACATTGGCGGACATTCTAGAGGCACTTTCAGGTATACGCTTTGGTCAAGCTGGAGATATTATTACAGATGCGGTAATCGATTCGCGCCGAGCTACCCGAGGTTCTCTCTTCATCGCACTACCAGGTGAGCATGTTGACGGGCATGAATTTGTCAATGAGGCATTTAATCGTGGAGCGCGTGTAGCTTTAATACACCGAGACCTTTCAGCTGGATTCCCAATTATAGATGTAAGAAATTCATTACACCCAGATGCATTGCGAAGTCTGAATAATGGCCCTTTTTGTATATTAGTTGAGAATAGCTTAAAAGGGCTTCAGCAAATCGCTCGCTATTGGCGCAGGCAACTCGAGTTGAGGGTTGTAGGTATAACTGGAAGTATTGGTAAGTCCACGACAAAAGAAGTGGTTGCTACAGTGTTAAGCCAGCGATATCAAGTCTTGAAGAATCCAGGTAATCTAAACAACGAAATTGGATTGCCTTTAACGCTTTTACAAGCAAAGAAAAATCATGAAATTGCTGTGCTTGAAATGGGGTTCTACCAAATCGGCGAAATTGCTTTTCTTTGTGATCTAGCTTTACCTCAAGTTGGCGTGATAACAAACATTGGTACAGTGCATGCTGAAAGAGCGGGATCCCAGGAGGCAATTGCGCGGGGTAAAGCGGAATTAGTCCAAGCGTTACCTCCAGCCCCAGGTGGTGTTGCAATTCT
>JACUUU010000039.1 GCA_014859065.1 Anaerolineales bacterium | reverse complement strand
TTGATCGATCACCAAAAGCGGGCTGAATGGCCACAAGACCGCTGGAAGCGCTTTTCTCCACAAGAATTGAACCGCAGCATCGTCGGGATCGTAGGTTACGGCAGCATTGGCCGTGAAGTTGCTCGCCTGCTGCGCGCCTTTGGGGCAACAGTCCTGGCAAGTAAGCGCGATGTGATGCATCCCGAAGACACTGATTACACTCCGGAAGGATTGGGAGACCAACGTGGCGAATTGGTTCACCGCCTTTACCCAGATAAAGCTTTGAAATCAATGTTCAAAGAGTGCGATTTTGTGGTTGTTACCGTACCGCTGACATCTGAAACCCACGACCTGATCGGAGCAGATGAACTGGCTGCCCTCAAGCCGAGCGCTTTCCTGATCGACACATCACGCGGGGGAATTGTCAATCAGGCGGCCTTGATCAATGCCCTGCGCGAGCACAAAATCGCTGGCGCGGCTTTGGATGTCTTTCCTGAAGAACCCCTGCCTGCAGACAACCCTCTATGGATTCTCCCAAATGTGATTATCTCACCACACATATCGGGAAATACACGTCATTATAACGAACGCGCTGTGGCTATGTTTGCAGAAAATTTACACCGCTACCTGGCTGGTCTGCCCCTTTACAACCAGATAGACCCAGAGCGAGGTTATTAAGAAGGTTAGATGAAACCCTTCGATGCCATATTCTTCGACCTGGGAAACACTTTAATCTATTTCAACGGCGATTGGCAGCAAGTATTCTCGCAATCCAAGCTCGAACTCAGAAAACAATTAAAAAAAGAAGGCGTTGACATCGATGAATCAGAATTCTTAGAGCAGTTTAGCCAGCGCATCTACCAATACCACAATGAGCGGGAAATTGGTTATATCGAGCAAACCACCGCAGCTGTCTTGAAAAAACTGCTGGTTGAATATGGCTATCCGGATTTCCCCGATGCCGCTACACAAAGAGCGTTAAAAGCCATGTATGCAGTTTCCCAGGACAGGTGGCATCCTGACCCCGATGCCGTCCCCATACTAAAATCACTCCAAGAAAAAGGTTACCGCTTGGGCTTGATCTCCAACGCTGCAGATGACCAGGATGTTCAAGATTTGGTCGATAAAGCTAATATTCGCCATTATTTCGAGCAAGTATACAGCTCGGCGTCTGCTGGAATCCGTAAACCGCACCCTCGCATTTTTAACATAGTGTTGGATGAAATGGAAATCGATCCCTCCAGAGCAGCGATGGTTGGCGACAGCCTGTCAGCTGATATTCAAGGCGCGAACAACGCTGGATTGTTTAGCATCTGGTTGACGAAATATGCTGACAAACTAGACAACCAAACTCAACCAGGAAGCATCAAACCCAATGCTACGATCCAGACGCTGAGGGATCTCTTGAAACTGCTTGACAGCCTGTCGGAGAGAGGGAACATCGATGAGTAGAGTGTACCGGCATGAACCCGGGGCGCGCGACAAATACTTGGAGCGTGTATCTTCCTAAGGCAAAGTGTATAAAGCCAGATTTCTGCGGGACAAATACATAGGTCGGTTAGATATTACCAGCGGGAGGGTCTATCAGGCAGTAGTTTCTTCTGCAGCATTCACAATCCCTTTGGTTTTCTCCCAATTCTCATCGCTGACCAGGGTGACCACCCTAAAAGACTCGGCATAAGCCATCTCTTTTCCTTGCCCGCGCATCGCCGCCCACTCCTTGATGCGCGGTTCTGGGTCCCAATCTTTCATCTGACTTTGGTGAGCACGCAAAGCAGCGATTTTTAGATCGATTGTTTCCTCGATATTGACGAACAAATCGGTCTGCTGCCAACCAGTGACATAGACTTTGCGAGGCTTAAAAGCAAAATAACCTTCATCAGCCAGCTCCTCGAATAAGTTTGGCTGACCTGCTGCTGGAAAAGTGGCATCCAGCGCAGCTGTCGCTGCGGCGCGATGATCGGGGTGATTGATGTACTCATTTCCCGCCCACACAATCGTGGGATCACCACATACCACCACTTCCGGTTTGAAGCGGCGGATTTCTCTTACCAGCTTTTTGCGTAGCTCTAAAGTAGGCTGAAGCAAACCATCCGGCTCTCTCAAGAAAACGACTTGTTTAACTCCAACAACTTCAGCCGCGGCCATCTGCTCAGCTTCGCGAATTTCGATCGCCCTTTCCCTGGTCATCCCCGGCTCTGAGATTCCTACTTCGCCGCTGGTGCAGAGCACATAAAGGATCCTGGAACCAGCTTTGACCCACCGGGCGACAGTGCCTGCACAAGAGAACTCGGCATCATCGGGATGAGCTACAATAATTAAAGCGCTTTCAGGGACATAAAAGGTGTTCATGGTATATTCTTATCCATCGGTGATTTGATTTGGAGTATTGTAATCCAGAATTATCAGTTTATTGCCATTAAATATGGATATTCACCCACGAGCGTACCAGGCTGCCTGGGAATAGGAATACATGAGGACAGAATACGATGCGATAGTGGTTGGATCAGGCCCAAATGGTCTGGCGGCTGCGATCACGATTGCAAGAAAAGGCTACTCGGTGCTGGTATTGGAAGGGAAAGATAGCTTAGGGGGTGGGTTGCGCTCAGCTGAATTGACGCTTCCAGGCTACCTGCATGATGTTTGTGCCACAATTTTTGGTTTGGCGAAATCATCGCCTTTTTTCAAAGAGCTGCCCCTGAAAGATCACAGTGTGGAATGGATTACTCCCCCGGCCGCATTAGCACATCCCCTGGAGGATGGTCGTGCGGTAATCGTCGAGCGTTCTCTTGAAGCAACCGCTGAGGCACTCGGAGAAGATAACCAAGCATATCGCAATCTGTTGTCTCTCTATATCGATCACTGGGATGAGATTGTCAAAGACTTGTTCAAGCCTTTACCGCTTCCTCCAAAACACCCCTGGCTGTTAGCTCGCTTTGGAAAAGCAGGTTTGATGTCAGCTGAGAAGCTGGTTAGAAAACATTTTACTGAGCAGCGCGCCAAAGCGCTTTTTGGCGGAATGGCAGCTCATTCGATGCTGTCTTTGGGCACAGCGCTTACTTCAGCATTCGGCATAATCCTGAATAGCTCCGCGCATGCAAATGGTTGGCCAATCCTAAAGGGCGGGGCACAAAAATTGGTCAACGCGCTAACTGACATTTTGCGCTTGAACAAGGGTGAATTTGTCACCGGCAGTATGGTCACATCCCTAAATGACCTCCCTCCCGCCAAAGCAATCCTCTTGGATGTTACCCCACATCAGCTACTTAAAATCGCTGGAGAGCAGCTGCCTGGCAGGTACCGCAAACAGCTGCAAAGTTATCGCTATGGCCCAGGGGTATTCAAATTAGATCTGGCCTTAGAGGGACCAATTCCATGGAAGGACGAGAACTGCCTGCGCTGTGCAACCGTGCATGTTGGAGGGTCATTTGCAGAAATTGCCGCCGCAGAAAAGGAGGTAAACGAGGGTAAACATCCCGATAAACCTTTCGTGATCCTGGCACAGGCAAGCCTGTTCGATGCTACTCGAGCGCCAGCTGGAAAACAAACCGTCTGGGCTTACTGCCACGTCCCAAATGGCTCGACAGTCGATATGACTGAGCGGATCGAACGGCAAATCGAACGTTTCGCACCCGGTTTCCGCGACCAAATCATCGCGCGACATACTTTCACAACCCTCGATATGGAAAGATACAATCCCAATTATATTGGTGGTGACATCAATGGTGGCGTACAGGATATCTGGCAGCAGTTCACCCGACCGACATTTCGATGGGTGCCGTATTCAACACCATTGAAGGGGATTTACCTGTGTTCTTCGTCGACGCCACCTGGAGGTGGTGTCCACGGCATGTGCGGTTATCATGCAGCCAGAACGGTATTACGAAGGGAACTAAAAGACTAATCGCTAATATTAACAAGCTTTGCGAGATTTTGAACTTCGCGGTATGATGATCTGGAAAATCCATCTACCAGTTGTTCCCTGGTTGATGTTTAGGGGGTGCGAAAGAATTGTACGCACAGGAATAAATTTCTAAATACACTCAAGGAGGTAGGTAATGAGTGGCATCGCCGGGATATTGTCTTCCAACGGCAAAAACCACCTTAATGAAATATTAGATAAGATCAAACACCGGGGCTCCACAGATCCTTCCATATGGGTGGGACCTAACGCAGCTTTGGGGATAACGCAATTAGAGAATTTAAACGAGCACCCAGGACTGGTGATTTCTCCCCAGGCGCAACGCGGTATCATCTGGGATGGCAGGCTGACCAACAAGCAAGCTCTTTTAGAGGAGATAAAATTTCACACGATCAAGGACGAAAGCGATGCTGAGGTTGTGTTACACCTGTATGAGGATTTAGGCACACGCGTCATCGGGAGGCTGGAAGGCGAATTCTCACTTGCCATTGTTGAGCAAGATCACTTCTTGTTAGCGCGTGATCGCCTGGGAATACGACCCTTGTATTATGGTTTCGCTGAAGGGGCACTTTGCTTCGCCTCTGAGATTAAAGGGCTGATTGGGCTCGTAGAAAAGGTACATGAGTTTCTACCCGGCAACTTTCTGATTTCCAATTGGGGATTATTTCCCTATGAACCCTATTTTCCCAAATCAATCCAGCTGAATGGCGCAATAGACAGTGCCGAACGTCTGGCAGAAAATTTGGAAACGGCGGTGCAGCGCGCTATCAGGGGCAAGCCTGAGGTGGGGGTTTGGCTCAGCGGTGGGGTTGATTCAAGTGTAATCGCTGCGCTGGCACGCCCGTTTGTCGACAGGCTGCATACATTCTCAACTGGAATCGAGGGTGCACCTGATATCGAATATGCCCGCCAGGTAGCTGAACACATCGGCGCACAACACCACGAACGGCTCTACACCCTGGAAGAAATGCAATCGGTGATCGAGAAAGTCATCTATCATCTGGAGTCTTTCGATGCACCTTTAGTGCGCAGCACCATTGCTAATTATCTGGTTTCCGAGCTCACCGCCGATTATGTGCCCTTTGCCCTTAGCGGTGAAGGAGGAGACGAGCTATTTGCCGGTTATGCTTACCAAAAATCCTACAACAGCGAAGTCGAACTTACTTTGAGCGTACAGGAGTCAATCGCCTCACTACACAATTCTGCTCTGCAGCGTGTCGACCGTTCTGCTGCAGCTCACGGAATCGGCTCAGCAGTGCCATTTTTAGACCCCGATGTAGTCCGTTATGCCCTGGCGATACCAGCTCGCTGGAAGATTCGCGGCGCCCAGTCAATTGAAAAATGGCCACTGCGTCAGGGATTGGCACATACCTTACCAGACGAAGTGATCTGGCGCGGTAAATCTAAGTTTTGGGAAGGGGCTGGATCGGGAGAAATGATGGCAGATGTTGCAGAGAAGGAAATCCCCGACGATGTTTTTTTAGCTGCAAGAGATCTGGGGAATGGCGAACAGCTGCGCAGCAAAGAAGAGCTGCGTTACTATGAAATTTTCCACCAATTCTATGGAGAGAGCGTACCACTTCACCAGGTCTGGCGAACTGCACATATATAGACCAAATTTTTCTAATTTTTTAGGTATAATATCCGCTGATTTGTGAATTTAAGGGCTAAATAAACGGAGGCGAATTGTGGAATCGAGTTTGGCAGCACCTGAGCATTTACCATTCATAATCTACCTCGTATTAGTCATTATCATCGCGAGTGGAGCGATAGGCATATCCTATGTCCTCGGAGAAAGGCACTCCGATCGGAAAAAAGGAGAACCTTATGAGTCTGGCATCCAGGTTACTGGAATGGCTTGGTCGAGGTTATCTGCCAATTTCTACATGATTGCCATCCTGTTTGTGATATTCGACCTGGAAACAATATTCATCATTGCCTGGGCTTTGGGCGTAATCGAACTTGGATGGCCGGGTTTTATCGGTGCGTTGGTATTCATACTGGTATTGGTCGTTGCCCTAATATATGAATGGCGCATGGGAACGCTTGATTGGGGCCCAAAGACCATGCTCGAATATCGCCGCAGGATGAAAGAATTAGCACAGGGAGGTGCCTCCGGTGAAATGGTGGCTGAGCAAACCCAACGATGAAACACCTTTAGATGGTGGGAACGAATCATTTGAAGAGGCACTGAGCAAGACCCTGGCTTTTGCCCGGCTGCAAGACCTGGTAGCCTGGGGGCGGAAGAATTCTTTGTGGCCATTCAACTTTGGCCTCTCATGCTGCTTTGTGGAGATGGCCACAAGCCTCACCAGCAAATTCGATATCGCCCGATTTGGCGCGGAAGTGATCCGCGGCACGCCCAGGGAAGCAGATGTGATGATTATCGCTGGCACAGTTTTTATCAAGATGGCACCGGTCATTAAAAGGCTGTACCAGCAAATGGTGGAACCTCGCTGGGTTATATCGATGGGTTCCTGCGCAAACTCTGGTGGCATGTATGATATCTACAGCGTAGTCCAGGGTGTTGACAAATTCATGCCGGTTGATGTCTATGTACCAGGCTGCCCTCCCCGTCCCGATGCTTTTATGGAGGGCTTGGTTTTACTTTCCCAGGCTGTTGGACAAGAAAAAAGACCGCTTAGCTGGGTAATTGGCCCACAAGGTGTGATCAAACCAGATAAGCCATCCATGCGTGAGTTGAAACGCCCTGAAAGACAAAAAACAATAGATTTGAGAACGCCGGACCAGGTCTGAAGGCAATGATCGAACCACAAACGATACCACAACAATTAATATCTACTCTTGATACCCAAACTGTCGGGGCAGCAAAGAGAAATCCATTCAGGAGGGGGTTATAAAATTGGATAATATCACCAGTCACCCCCGCGAAGTCCAGGATTTAAAGAACAAATTTAGTGAAGCGATCATCGATTTTCAAGCCACCTGCGATGGAGTTCCGACGGCGTGGGTGGGGAAAGATGACATCATCGATGTCCTGAGGTATCTCAAGACAGAAATAGCGCAACCCTATAAGATGCTTTTCGACCTGACTGCGATCGATGAGCGCACGCGTGCTCACCGAGAGGAGCAACCCAGTAGCGATTTCACCGTCGTTTATCACCTGATGTCATTTGACCGCAACTCGGACCTGAGAATCAAGGTTCCCCTTGAGGGGGAATACCCATCTATTAAATCTATCACTTCACTATGGCCAATGGCTAATTGGTACGAGAGGGAAGTGTGGGATATGTTCGGGGTAAAGTTTGAAGGTCACCCACACCTGCGGCGCATTTTGATGCCCCCAACTTGGAATGGGCACCCTCTTCGGAAAGAGCATCCTGCCAGGGCAACCGAAATGGGGCCATTTGAAATGCCGGATGAAAAACAAGATCTTGAACAGGATGCGCTCGAATTCAAACCCGAAGACTGGGGAATGCAGCGGCATACGGAGACATCAGACTTCCTGTTCTTAAACTTAGGTCCACAACACCCAGGTACACACGGCGTGCTGCGGCTAGTCCTGCAGCTGGATGGAGAAGAGATCGTCGATATGGTGCCCGATATCGGTTTCCACCATCGTGGAGCTGAAAAAATGGGGGAACGCCAGTCCTGGCATAGCTATATCCCCTACACCGATCGAATCGATTATCTGGGTGGGGTGATGAACAATTTCCCCTACGTGATGGCTGTTGAGAAGCTAGCAGGGATCGAAGTTCCAGACCGAGTCAAAGTTATCCGCATCATGATGGCAGAGCTTTTCAGAATAGCCAGCCACCTGGTATGGTATGGGACATTTGCACAGGATTTGGGACAGCTCTCCCCGGTTTTTTACATGTTCACGGATCGCGAGCGAATCTTCAACATTGTCGAAGCAATTTGCGGGGGACGGATGCATCCCAGTTGGTTCCGGATCGGAGGCGTGGCACATGACCTTCCTAACGGATGGGAAAATTTGGTGCGAGATTTTATTAACTATTTCCCCCGCCGCCTGTTCGAGTACGACAAGATGGTTATGGACAACCACATTTTGCAAGGCCGCACGAAAGGTGTTGGTGGTTATTCGTTAGAGGAAGCAATTGATTGGGGAGTTACCGGACCAAATTTGCGCGCTTGCGGCTTGGAATGGGACATGCGCAAGAAGCGCCCCTATTCAGGATACGATCAGTTCGAATTCGATATCCCCACAGCAGTAACCGGGGATAGCTACGAGCGCGCACTGGTACGCGTGGAAGAGATGCGCCAGAGTTTGCGAATTATCACACAATGCTTAGACAATATGCCAAACGGCTCTTACAAAGCCCATCACCGCCTGACGACACCTCCATTGAAAGAGCGGACAATGCAAGATATCGAAACGCTCATCGCCCATTTCTTAAACGTCAGCTGGGGACCACCGATACCCCCCGGTGAGGCGATGGTAAGCATTGAGGCGACTAAAGGCATAAATGGCTATTATTTGATCAGCGATGGAGGGACCGAGTCTTACCGCACCCGCATCCGCACGCCGAGCTTCCCCCACTTACAGACACTTCCCTTGATTACCAGAGGGTTGTTGATCCCAGACCTGCTGGCTATTCTTGGCAGCCTGGACTTTGTGTTGGCAGATGTAGATCGTTAAAACAATTTCGGGAAAAATCTATGTTGAGCGAAGAAGAGAGACAGGAACTTGATAAAGAGATCAAACATTATGAATTCGATCGAGCTGCGTGCATTGAAGGGTTGAAGATTCTTCAACGTCACCGAGGGGGCTGGATTTCAGACGAGAGTATCAAAGATCTGGCTGAGTATCTTAACATGAGTCCCGAGCAGGTAGATAATGTGGCGACCTTCTACAACCTAATCTACCGCAAACCTGTCGGCAGGAATGTCATCCTGTTATGCGATAGCATCAGCTGCTGGGTGTTGGGATATGAAAATGTCCTAAATAATTTGCAGGAGCGCTTAGGCATCGGCTTAGGTGAGACGACTGAAGATGGTGAGTTCACATTACTTCCCATGGCTTGCCTCGGTGCTTGTGAACGTGCTCCAGCTATGATGATTGGAGAGCAGCTTTACCATAATTTGACACCTGAAAAATTGGACCAGATCCTGGAAGGCTATAAATCATCCCAACCTGTAACAGGCGCTGTTGGAGAGAGCAATGGAAAAACCACTCAGTAAAAATATCAGACCCGGCGAAGAACCTCTTGACATCAAAGGGTATGAGAGCGCGGGTGGTTATCAAGCGATGCGCAAAGCGCTTCTGGAATTGCAACCAGGCGAGGTCACTGAGCTGGTCAAACAATCCAATCTCAGAGGCCGGGGGGGAGCTGGTTTTCCGACTGGCATAAAATGGAGCTTCGTCCCGATGGGAAAAGGAAAACCCCGCCCAGAACCCATTGCGGAAACATTGGATGAGGTCGATCCGGGGATACGTTTAGAAAGGGGCGGGAAAGGGATACCAGTCGGCTCCCGGTGGCGTTTCCCTCCCTATTGGGAGGACGTCCCGTACCCGAAATATCTGATTGCCAATGCAGATGAAATGGAACCGGGAACATTTAAAGACCGATTTCTACTGGAGGGCGATCCACACCAGGTAATAGAAGGTATGATCGTCAGTGCGTATGCACTTCAAGCTTCGGTGGGTTACATTTTCTTACGCTGGGCATATCACGAGGCTGCTCGCCGTCTTCAGAAAGCCATAAATGAAGCATATCAAGCCGGATATTTGGGAAAGAACATCCTGGGATCTGATTACGATTTCGACCTCTATCTGCATACTGGAGCTGGTCGATATATGGCAGGTGAGGAGACTGGATTGCTCAACAGCTTGGAAGGAAAACGCGCTAACCCCCGGACAAAGCCCCCTTTCCCCCAAACCAGCGGTTTATGGGGTAAGCCGTCCATAGTGAATAATGTGGAAACCCTCTGTAGTGTCCCGCATATCATCAAAAATGGTCCGGAATGGTTCAAGAGCTTGAGCTATTCAGAAGACAGCGGGACAAAAATATATGGAGTGAGCGGAAGAGTCAACCGGCCTGGTGTTTGGGAGCTGCCTATGGGCATCACACTCAGAGAGCTGATCGAAGAACATGCTGGGGGGATGCAGCCGGGCTTGAATTTCCGGGGTGCACTCCCTGGGGGGGCTTCCACTGATTTTTTGGTTGAGGAACACTTGGATATCCCTTTGGATTTCCCCTCCGTCCAGGCTGCTGGCAGCCGGCTTGGAACGGGAACGGTCATTGTGCTCGATGACCAAACATGTCCCGTCGGCTTTGTGCACAACCTCGAAGTCTTTTTCGCGCGCGAATCCTGCGGTTGGTGCACACCTTGCCGTGAAGGACTACCGTGGAGCGTTAATATCTTAAAAGCAATTGAAGAAGGGAAGGGAGAGACAGGAGACCTGGAGCAATTAAGCAAAATTACAAAGCTCTTGGGACCAGGATTAACCTTCTGCGCTCTGGCACCTGGTGCGGTGGAGCCATTGCAAAGCGCATTAAAGTATTTTAGAGAAGATTTCGAAAGACATCTTGTTGAAAAAAAATGCCCCTGGAGGTAATGAGTGGCAACCATTTACATTGATGGCAAAGCCCATGAAGTTGACCCGAAAAAGAACCTGCTCCAGGTAGGTCTTTCGTTGGGATATGATATTCCCTATTTCTGTTGGCATCCGGCTATGGGCTCGGTAGGTGCCTGCCGCCAATGCGCCGTAAAGGTATTCCAAGACGAAAACGACACCCGTGGGCGTATCGTTATGGCCTGCATGACGCCAGCAGCAGACGGCACACGTGTTTCCATCCATGACGAAGAGGCTGTTGAGTTCCGTGCCAGCGTGATCGAGTGGTTGATGATCAACCATCCTCACGACTGCCCGATTTGCGATGAAGGTGGAGAATGCCATTTACAGGATATGACCTTAATGGCTGGACATACCTACCGCCGCCATCGCTTCAATAAGCGCACCTACCATAACCAATACCTTGGGCCATTCATCAATCACGAGATGAACCGCTGCATTCAGTGTTACCGCTGTGTGCGGTTCTACCAGGACCTAGCAGGAGGGCGCGATCTAGATGTGTTTGGCGCTCATGACAATGTCTACTTTGGACGTCACGCGGATGGAGTTTTTGAGAGCGAATTCAGCGGTAATTTGGTCGAGGTCTGCCCAACTGGTGTCTTCACAGATAAAACCCTCAAACAGCATTACACCCGAAAATGGGACTTGCAAACCGCACCATCAGTTTGCGTCCACTGCGGCGTGGGGTGCAACACCATCCCCGGCGAGCGCTATAATCTACTACGGCGTATCCTCAATCGCTATAACCGAGAAGTGAACGGTTATTTCATCTGTGACCGCGGTCGATTTGGTTATGAGTTCGTCAATCAAGAGAGCCGTATATATGCACCAATAATTAATAGGGGGAATGGGGCACAAGCTGAAGTGGTTGCACCTGATGAAGCACTGGCTCACATGCGTGAACTTATCGCTAATGGAAAGAAAACGATTGGCATCGGGTCACCACGCGCTTCGTTAGAAGGCAACTTCTCCTTACGAGAATTGGTAGGAGCGGAGAACTTCTTTGCGGGGGTTTCGCAGGCAGAACATCAACTAATCAATTTGGCTTTAAAAATCCTCCAAGATGGACCTGCCCGCTCTGCCTCACTACATGATGTGTCGGCGGCTGACGCGGTCTTTGTCCTGGGCGAGGATCTTACCAACACAGCCCCGATGGTGGCATTTTCCGTGCGCCAGGCAGTGCGCAACCAACCTATGGAGATACCAGAGAAACTTGGTATAGACCTGTGGAACGATTATGCCGTTCGCGAAGCAGTCCAGGATATTAAAGGGCCGTTGGTTATCGCCACGCCGACGCAATCCAAGTTGGACGACATTGCTACGGAGACCTTCCGTGGCACTCCACAAGACCTGGCACGTCTGGGTTTCGCTGTCGCTAACTCCATAGATCCGGAATCCCCCAAAGTGGGTGGGATGCAAGGCAGCACTCTACAACTGGTTGAGAACATCACCCGCGCATTAAAAAGCGCTAAACGCCCATTGATCGTCTCAGGCACCAGCTGCGGCAGCGAGGCAATCCTGCAGGCAGCTGCAAATGTAGCCTGGGCGTTGAACCGCAACGGGTCACCAGCAGAATTGTCTTTTACTGTGCCTGAACCGAATAGTTTGGGGTTAGCAATGATGGCAGCCGATAGCTTGCAATCAGCGTTCGATGCGATCCAAAACGAAGCAGACAGCACCGTCATCATTCTAGAAAACGATCTGTACCGGCGATCCGAAACGAAATTCGTTGACGATTTTTTGCGTGCAGCCAAGAACATCATCGTTGTCGATCATACCAAAAATGCGACCACTGATCGCGCAAACGTGGTCCTGCCGGCTGCCACTTTTTCCGAAGGGGATGGAACTCTGGTAAACAATGAAGGTCGCGCCCAGCGGTTCTTCCAGGTATTTATCCAGGAACACGGACACGTTCAGGAAAGCTGGCGCTGGATGCGCGATTTAATGGTTGCGTTAGGACAAAAGCCAGCGGAAGAGTGGCACAATCTGGATGACATCGCCCAATCACTGGCAGCTGTTCTACCCATCTTTAAGCAAGTTCCCCATATTGCACCACCCGAGGGTTTCCGCATGGTCGATCAAAAAATCCCTCGCAAGGCACACCGCGCCACTGGTCGTACGGCAAATCAAGCCCATTTGAGCGTGCACGAACCAAAACCACCCGCCGACCTGGATGCACCATTCAATTTTTCAATGGAAGGGTTCAAGGGCAAAGTTCCTGGAGTACTGCTACCACGCTATTGGGCACCTGGCTGGAATTCGGTCCAGGCATTAAACAAGTTCCAGAGTGAGGTAGGTGGACCTCTTCACGATGGTGACCCCGGAAAGAGACTAATCGAGCCATCAGATAATGCCAGCATAGAATTCTACCAGCAAATACCCAAAGCATACCAACCGACCAAGGAGCGCTGGCTTATAGTACCACTTTACCATGTGTTTGGATCTGAGGAGTTGAGCAGTTTGGCTGCAGGGATAAAAGAATTGTCACCGCAGCCTTACATCACCATAAATTCTGAGGATGCGGCAGAGATGCAGATAGAAGCAGGCACCGAGGTAGAAATCGAAATTGGCGCTACATCTCTCCGGCTGCCTGTCCATTTAGACCCAACACTTCCACAGCGGGTAGCAGGTCTCCCCAA
The DNA here is from genome assembly GCA_014859065.1 of Anaerolineales bacterium. Classification (GTDB taxonomy): domain Bacteria; phylum Chloroflexota; class Anaerolineae; order Anaerolineales; family UBA4823; genus Kmv39. The sequence continues at coordinate 5,664 of JACUUU010000039.1, read as the reverse complement.
GGGACTAGCAGAGATGCCAAACATCTCCTTACCAGCCTGGGGCAGTTTGAATTTGGGTTCAGGATAAAAAATACTAGAACTGGGAGAAACATGGGAACAATTATCTACCCATTATTTCACGCAATCGTTGTCCTGGCAGTGTTGATGTCGCTGGCAGCCATGTTGATTTGGGTAGAACGGCGGCTGTTGGCACTGTGGCAAATACGTTACGGCCCAAACCGAGTTGGGCCTTTCGGCTTACTCCAGGTTATAGCCGATATGATCAAGATATTTACCAAAGAGGACTGGATACCGCCTTTTGCCGATAAACCAGTATTTGTGCTCGCTCCAGCAGTGATCATGACTACCGCACTGCTTTCATTCGCAGTAGTTCCTTTCGCACCTGGAGTAGTCATCTTCGATGTCAATATTGCCCTGTTATTCTTCTTTGGGATGTCCTCATTAGGCGTATACAATGTGGTGTTGGCAGGATGGGCATCTAACAATAAATATGCGCTGCTGGGAGGTTTACGCGGGGCTGCGCAGATGATCAGTTATGAGGTTTTTATGGGACTGTCGTTAGCTGGGGTGGTGATGATAGCAGGCTCGTTTAACCTGAGCGACATCGTTGAGGCTCAGCGAGGTATGTGGTTTATCGTGCCGCAATTTCTGGGGTTCATGGTCTTTTTGATCGCGGGATTAGCTGAGACACACCGCCTTCCATTTGACTTACCTGAGGCTGACGCCGAATTAGTCGCTGGCTTTCATTCAGAATACTCGGGGATGAAATTTGGCATGTTCTTCGTGGGTGAATATTTAGGTGTCATTTTATTCTCAGCTATGATATCGACGCTCTTTTTAGGTGGGTGGAACGGCCCATTTCTGCCCCCAATCGTCTGGTTTGCGCTAAAAACCTTTGGTTTTATTGTGTTTTTTATCCTGTTACGGGCAGCCTTACCCCGCCCCAGGTATGACCAACTCATGGCTTTTGGGTGGAAAATTATGCTTCCCTTAACGATTATCAACCTGGTCGCAACAGCCGGATTTTTATTGGTAACAAACAGTTAACCAGAAAGAAGGATTTATGCTGATCAGCATTTTTAGAACCATCTGGTATGTCTTCCTCAATACTTTTCGTCCCAGGGTGACAGTTCAGTACCCTGACGAAAAAGTACATCTGCCACCTCGCTATCGGGGTCGGATCATATTAAGCCGTGATCCAGATGGAGAAGAACGCTGTGTAGCCTGTTATTTGTGTTCCATCGCCTGCCCGGTAGATTGCATTTCCCTGCAAGCAACATCTGACGAACATGGTCGTCGCTATCCAGAATTCTTTCGCATAAACTTCTCTCGCTGCATCTACTGCGGCTTATGCGAGGAAGCCTGCCCAACCTACGCGATTCAACTCACGCCGGATTTCGAAATGGGCGAGTACCATCGTCACAATTTAGTGTACGAAAAGGAAGATTTACTCATCAATGGGCCCGGCAAATACCCAGGATACAACTTTTACCGGATTTCTGGATTGGAGATTGGCGGGAAGAATAAAGGCGAAGCTGAGAAAGAGAAACCACCAGTCGATGTGCGCAGCTTATTACCATAGATATTGGCCTTAAGTCGCCGATCAGATTGTAAGAGCATCAGCATGACAGCACATATGATCAACAAGATAAAACAGCCGACGGAGGATTGCCTATGGAGATAGCATTTTACCTGGCAAATGCAATCGCCATTTTTGCATCATTAAAGGTCATCACCAACTTCAACGCGGTGCATGCCCTACTCTACATGATTGTCTCGTTAATATCTGTCTCGTTAATATTTTATACCCTTGGGGCGCCGTTTATCGCTGCCCTGGAGGTAATTATTTACGCTGGCGCAATTATGGTTTTGTTCATCTTCGCTGCTATGATGTTGAACTTAGGCCCACCAGCTAGCGAGCAAGAACGTCGCTGGTTCGATAAAAGAGCATGGATAGGACCAGCAATATTAGCGCTGATACTTTTAGGTATCCTGATATATATTTTGATGGGAGGTGAACCAACTGACCCGGTTCATGTATCCATACCGCCGAGGCAGATCAGCCTCACGTTGTTTGGACCATATATGATCGGGGTTCAGCTAGCAGCATTCCTATTACTTGCCGGTATGGTTGGTGCATTTCATCTTGGACGAAGATAGAAGAGGAATCTTATGGCAAATATACCTGTAGAACACGGCCTATTACTGGCAGGAGCATTGTTTACCATCGGTGTTACCGGGTTGATTATCCGCCGCAACATCTTCTTTATCTTATTGTCTATCGAAATCATGCTTAACGCGGCCGGCCTGGCGTTTATAGTCGCCGGATACCACCATGGCCAGCCAGATGGACAGGTTATGTTCCTTTTCATACTTACAGTGGCTGCTGCTGAAGTTGCCGTTGGCTTAGCAATTGTGTTACAGCTTTTCCAGCGCTTCCGCACACTGGATGTAGATGCTGCCAGCCTGCTGAGAGGCTAACGAATGACGCTCACAGATGTAAATACACTATTACCTATCATACTAATCGCCGCATCTATCCTGGTATTGATGCTAGTGATCGCTTTTTACAGACAACACCTGGTTGCCCTTCTGGTCACGTTGAGTGGATTGGGGCTGGTATTTGTCAGTTTATTTATCGTTCACCCAAAAACAGATGCCCAAATTACACCATTAATCACTGTGGATGGGTTTGCCCTTTTTTACATCGGGCTACTCGTGGCAGCCGGGATGGTCGTAGCGGTCTTCGCCTACGACTATCTAAAAAGGCTGGAGACACACCGCGAAGAGTTCTACATCTTGCTGTTGTTAGCATTATTGGGTTCAGCAGGATTGGTGACCAGCTCCCATTTTGCCTCGTTCCTTTTGAGCTTGGAAATACTCAGCATAACGCTGTACGCGATGATCGCCTACACGCGCTTGCAAAGCCAAAGGATCGAGGCGGGGTTAAAATACCTGATTCTGGCTGGCGCAACCACAGCATTCCTGATGTTCGGAATGGCGCTGGTTTATGCCGAGACAGGCACTTTAGCGTTCCAACCAAGTGGGGTATTAGAAACCTTTGCCCACGATCCGCCACTGGTGATGCTGATCGGGTGGGGGATGATTTTCATCGGCATTGCTTTCAAACTGGCGCTTGTACCAATTCATATCTGGGCACCGGATGTCTACCAGGGCGCGTCTGCACCTGTAACTGCATTCATCGCCACAGTGTCCAAAGCAGCCATTTTTGCACTCATGCTACGTTACTTTGTTGGGGTGGATTTTCACGATAACCCCACCTTGATGAGTATGTTTACCATCGTAGCCATGGCTTCGATACTGATCGGAAACTTGTTAGCGCTGACACAGGTCAGCGTCAAACGCATCCTGGCATATTCTTCGATTGCTCACATGGGCTATTTGATGGTCGCATTTCTGTCTCAGGGAGCTCTAGCACAACCAGCAGTGGCTTTTTACTTCGTGGCATATTTTGTTACCATCCTGAGTGCTTTTGGGGTGATTACCTTGCTATCTGATCCGGACCGAGAAATTGATTTTATAGAGGATTATCGCGGTTTATTCTGGCAGCGACCATGGCAGGCACTGCCACTCGCCTTTGCGCTTATATCATTAGCAGGTCTACCTCCCTCAGCAGGGCTGATTGGGAAGATTTACATCGCAGCTGCTGGTGTAGAATCGTCACTCTGGATGCTCCTGATCACCCTGGCAGTGGGCAGTGTAATTGGCATCTTCTACTACATTCGGGTGCTCATAACATTGTTCATGCGCTCGAGGGAAGAAGGCTCGGACTCAATATCTTATCCATCCTTTTCAAAAATTGGGGGCGCCTTGCTGATCGGGCTGACGATCCTCATTATCGGGATAGGAATTTTCCCAGCGCCTGTCTTTAGGATTATCGAAACAGTCGTAACCATCCTGAGCTGAAGAAATATTCATCAAGGAGGCTAGCGATTCGATAATTGAGATGACCTGCAATCTCCCAGTTTGATTCGTAATTAAGCACAACGGGTTTGCTTAGCTACAGATCGTTCACAGACCCATGATGCTACCTTGTAATAAAAAAACATGCAGCTTGCTCACGTATTGTGAGGTAAAAAATTTTATGGTCAGATCATTTATAAAGGGACTCAGGCAGCGTAATTCCCTTCCAGCTTTTCCCCCGGCGGCGCCCAAATTTGTTCAAGGTATAATGGTGTTGAAATGAATTCTTCTTATCCAAAACCTAACCATACATTCAAAGGTACAGTGACCTCAGTTCGGGGAAGCGTAGTCGACATTGAATTCCCACCAGAAAATCAGCCAGCGCTTCATAACCAATTAATTACAGAGGGGAAAGAGAAGATCGTTATTGAGGTGATCACCCACCTTCAATTGGGAAAGGTACGTGGCATTGCACTCACAGGGACCCAAGGTCTATCACGCGGTTCAGCAGTCTATGATAGCGGAAAACCTCTGATGGTGCCGGTGGGAGAACAAGTATTGGGTCGGGTGTTCAATGTATTTGGAGAGACTATCGATGGGAAGGACTTCAATCACGATGGAGAAAAGTGGTCGGTCCAACAAAAACCGGTCACACTGAACCAGCTTTCCACTTCATCAGAAATCTTAGAGACGGGTATCAAAGCCATCGATGTACTTGCCCCTCTTGAGCGTGGAGGAAAAGCAGGTCTGTTTGGAGGGGCTGGAGTTGGTAAAACGGTGCTGATCACCGAGATGATCTACCACATGGTGGGGAAATACGAAGGAGTAAGCATCTTCTGTGGTATTGGTGAACGGGTGCGTGAAGCAGAGGAATTGTACCGCGAGATCTCCGAGGCTGGGGTGTTAGATAGTACGGTGATGGTTTTCGGGCAGATGAACGAACCACCAGGGGCGCGCTTCCGGATCGGTCACGTCGCATTAACTATGGCTGAATTCTTCCGAGACGAATCAAAACTGGATGTGCTATTGATGATCGATAACATATTCAGGTTTGTCCAAGCTGGATCAGAGGTCTCAGGTCTAATGGGAGAAATACCTTCTCGACTTGGCTACCAGCCAACTCTAGCTTCGGACCTGGCTGAGCTGCAAGAACGCATTGCAAATACGGTCTCTGGCGCAATCACTTCCATTCAAGCTGTCTATGTCCCAGCAGATGATTTCACTGATCCGGCTGTTGTACACACTTTCAACCATCTATCCGCCTCGATTATCCTCTCCAGGGATAAAGCTGCCCAGGGATTATATCCGGCGATAGACTCACTCCGTTCGGAATCCAATATGTTGGCTGCTTTGATCGTTGGTCGCCGGCATTATGAGGTTGCTCGCCAGGTTCGCGAGACACTGGCACACTACGAGGATTTGAAAGATGTGATTGCAATGCTGGGTATGGAAGAGCTGTCCACGGAGGATCAGCGCGTGGTCAACCGAGCCAGACGCCTTGAGAGGTTCCTCACCCAGCCATTCTTCACTACCGAGCAATTCACCGGTCAGAAAGGACGTATGGTCACCCTGGAGCAGGCGCTTGAAGGCTGTGAGCGCATCCTCGATGATGAATTTTATGACTACCCAGAACGAGCTTTATATATGATCGGCACTGTTGATGAAGTGAAACACAAATGAAGTTAAAAGTTCTATTACCTACTCAAGTTCTCATCGATCAAGAGGTTACAAAGATCACCG
>JACUUU010000378.1 GCA_014859065.1 Anaerolineales bacterium | reverse complement strand
TGCCACTACTTTTTTTAGGGCTTGCCGGGTATGTTGGGGCAACCAGGTTGGGGGTCATGATGAAGCGCGCTTTTTGTTGAGTTTGGCTTCACCAAACACTACCCTCTTCGAATGGATTAACTTTAGAGGTAGACGCTTACGAGCTTATGAAGAGAATAAATACCCAGAGTGCTGCCAACAGACTGCGTCGCCTCGTTTTACTATGTGACCGTAAGGGTTAAATTAGCCTCGGTTCTCAAACCTTCTCAATTCGATTTTGAGAGGTATCGCAAGGCAGAGGCTGCCAGGATTGCTGTACCAATTGGAAGGCAACGCTCGTCGATGTCAAAGGACGGACTGTGGTGTTGGCGCTCGTCTCCTTCGATTCGGCAGCCTAGGGAGAACATTGCACCGGGCACCATGTTGGTGAAAAAAGCGAAATCTTCAGCCCCCATCTCTTTATCGGCGGGTTTAACATTTCCTTCACCGATCAGTTCACCTGCCACCTCCCCTATAAGATTCACGATGTCTTCATCATTCATCATCGGCGGGTAACCTTTAACGATCTTTAGCTGATAATCCCCACCCAAAACCTGGGTCAGTTTGCATGCGCGTTCGATCTCGGTATGAATTAACTCTTGGACTGATGGTTCAGTATAGCGAATAGTGCCAGTAAGATCAACTTTCTCGGGGATGACATTATCAGCCTGCCCCCCATGAATGGAACCGATGCTGATTACACCCTGGTCGAAGGGACGAACCCGACGGGACACAATGGCATTCAAAGCTACAATGACATGACTGGCAAGGTAGATGGGATCGATCGTCTTGTACGGCAGAGCGCCATGCCCGCCTTTACCAACGATAGTGGCATAGAAGGTGTCCACACCAGCAGAGCCCATCCCAGCCTCTAGTTGGATCTCTCCTGTAGGTGTATCCGCATCGACGTGCAAGGCAATAACTGCGTCGACTCCTTCCATGGCGCCATCCTCGATCATGCGCGGTGCACCGCTAATACCCTCTTCATCTTCGACTTCTTCGGCGGGCTGGAACAAGAAACGCACTGTACCTGGGAATTGCTCTTTGGAGAGCAAGGTTGCCGCACCCAGTGCCATAGCAACGTGAGTGTCGTGTCCACAGGCATGCATTACCCCAAGTACCTGTGAGGCATATGGGACCTCATTTCTTTCTTGAATGGGCAGAGCGTCCATATCGGCACGGATACCAATTACTGGTGACCCCGAACCCAATTCGGCGATCACCCCGGCCCTCCCAACACCAGTTCGTAGGCGGTATCCAAGCGGCTTCAGTACATCCACGATTCGAGCGGCTGTGCGCTTCTCCTGAAAGCCTAATTCGGGGTAAGCGTGAAAATCGCGCCGCCAGGCGCTCAATTGATCTTTAATCGACTGAGAAGTGAAAAGTAGATTGGCCATGTATTGTTATGAAATCCTTTTATGTAAAATAAATTTCCGTGATTGGTTTGAACTCACTCACCGTACAATAAGCTCCCACCAGTTCACGCCAAGTCTATCACAGCTTTTTCCATCAGCAAGTCGAGTTCTGTCTCTTGTTCAGGAAGAAGGGGAGCAACCTGGTGTTCAGCAAGAATGCGCTCAACTTCGTTCTGGGCACGATCACAAAGACCCTGCCTGCCATCCGCATCCCAATCTGCCCAGGTGCGATGTTCCAGCATAGAGGAATAGAGCAATTCTCCGGAGCGTAAGAAATCCACGGTGTGCTGTTCAGCGGTGAAGGTTTGCCTGCCGCGCACAACTTCTGCAATCAGGTCAATAGCCAAGGCATTTTCATCAGTCGAGAAGCCACGTAATATGCGGTTGACGCTGGCGATCATCTCATTGTCGATGACAAGTTGGCTTAGTGAACTCAGCACGCCGCTTTCTAACTCACCCACACCGGAGAGTTCATCAGCTCCAGCCAATGCCGGGATGATGGCATTCATGCTGTGTTGGAAACCAGTTTGTAAGTCAGGTAGAAGTGAATTGGTGGAAAACCCATAGACATTTACCGGTAAATTATAGCGATGACCAAGTTGGACAGAAGCAGCCGAGATCATCCCCAACTCAACCCCAGACCAGGTCGACACGGCAGTGCGGGGTTCCATCATCCCAGAACGCCCAGCGTAAGTCACAGGTAATCCCGGTTGGAGCAGCTGGATCAAGGTAACACTTGCCAGGATTTCTGCGTTCTGCTGGACCAAACAACCAGCAATCGACATCGGCGCGGTAGTCCCTGCCGTAGGACAGGGGAGAGGGATGATGGGTATATTCTGCCGGGCTGCTGTGATAAAGGCTTGCACGATATCATCCGGGAAAGTCAGCGGGCTTATAGGTGATATGCTCAGGTTAAGCACTTCCACTGGATCACCGATGATTTCCGCCATGCGAACGGCATAGAGCACCTCTTTACCGTTCTGGACACAAGGACCATGCAAGGGTTTTGTGGTATTCGGGACTGCATGGCGATACATGGCTAATTCCATTATGTGCCCGGGGACATCTTGAGGGGTGAACAGGGGCACAATCGTGTCGACATTGTCAAGCGAATCCAGAACTCGGGTACTCTCAATGACATCCCGCAAAGCAGCGGGACGGCGAGAACTGGTGGAATGTTCATAAACATCACGCGCTCCACCTAGATTATGCCAGCGCAACTCGCCATTCCCGATGGTAACCGAGCCCCCTTCTCTACCATGAAGGGTCACTTCTGAGCAGCATTGAGACACAGCATCTTCAACTATCTCAGGAGGGATGAGCACGCGTTCACCGTTCACTTTGGCGCCAGCTCCTTCCAGGACTTCAACCCCTTGGCTGTGTTTGAAATGGATACCAACTTCGGCAAGCACTCGCAAGGAACTCTGGTGTATCGATTCTATTTCAGCAGGGGTTAGGAATTCAAGTTTATTCATATTTTAATTCTCGCATCGGAAATAAGTTTAGCTATATTGGATAGTAATATAGCGTTTTGTCAAACCTTAATAAATGATCATAAGTTTACTGAGACAGAACACTTTAGGCTTTGTCAAGCAATAAAAGGCCTGGCATGAAACCATACTTTTAGCCTTGACAAAGCAGTAGTGCGGTTTATTATAAAATATAAACTTGAGATTAA
>JACUUU010000038.1 GCA_014859065.1 Anaerolineales bacterium | reverse complement strand
CCATAATTGAAGCCAGCGAGTCAGCGAAACCAAATAATAATCCAGCGCCAAATGCCCCAAATGGATTCCAGTTGCCGAAGATCATGGCTGCCAAACCGATGAAACCACGCCCGGCGGTCATCACTTCATTGAAACGACCGACTGAACCCAGGGTGAAATAAGCTCCAGCGAAGCCGGCCATCATACCCCCCAAGATAACGGCCATATAACGGGTGCGGAAAACGTTGATCCCCAAAGTATCGGCTGCCTCGGGATGCTCCCCCACCGAGCGCAAGCGCAGACCCCAACGAGTGTAATACAATAAAAAGTGCAGTCCTATCAGGAACAAGAACAAGGCATAAACAAACATATTATTATTGAATAAGATCGGTCCAATGAACGGGATCTTAGAAAGGATCGGCACCTCCCAAACAGGGAAAATGCCCGGGCTGTTGAGATCACGATACACATTGAGAAACTTTGAAGCGATATAGGAGGTCATCCCAATCGAGAAGATATTGATGACCGTTCCTGACACGATCTGGTTCACCACATATTTTATCGATAGGACCGCGTGGATAAAGCCTAACAAACCACCCGCCAGAACTGCGCTGAGCGCACCAATCCACAAACTGCCGCTCACCGAGCCAACCAGAGAGCCTACCATCGCACCCATAAGCATCATCCCTTCGATGGCAATGTTGACCACACCTGCACGTTCGCACAAAACTCCAGATAGTGCCCCCAAGGTGATAGGAACAGCCTTCGAAAGAGCAATGTTCAACATATTGGCAAAATTAAATGAGCGTCCAGCAGCAGCCCAGGTGAGGAAACCCAGGATAAACATGCCCACCACAATTGCCAGGACTTTATTCGTGTGGCGGCCAAAACCACGTGCCCTGACCAACTGATAGGCACCTACAAAGGCAGATAAGGTTGCCAGCACGTTAAGGGTTGTCAGGGTAGGCAGCTCTAATGGTTGTAGCACGACTTCTAAGCCACCAGGGGTAAGGACAAAAGTTGTTGTCAAACCCGGTTCGATTGGGCGGCTGAAAAACACCCAGATACCAAAAGCAAGCGCCAAGAATAGGATACCCATCACTCGTTGGCGGGTAGGGGAAATGTACTCTACTTTGCGTCGTAATGCAGTCTCTACCATAATCAATCACCTGCCCAACCGCTTACGGTAACTTCCTCCTCGTGGACTGCCGGAGCACGCAAGCGGTAAATGGTACGGATTATCGCCGGAGCAGCAACGAAAGCCAGGATCAAGCCTTGCAGCACCGAGATGATGTCAATGGGTATGCCAGCCGCAAGCTGCATCCGCACTGCCCCGTTACGAAGGGTGCCAAATAATAATGCTGCCAAAACCACACCCAGAGGATGGCTCTTACCCAGCAGAGCCAGCGCGATACTATCAAAACCATAACCTGAAGAGAATGCCATCGCCAAGTGATGATTGACACCTAAGACTTCATTGGCACCTGCCAGTCCAGCCAGGGCGCCTGCCATTGACATCGCAACCACCATTCCAGTAAGCACGTTCATGCCAGCATATCGGGCAGCGTGAGGGTTGGCTCCCACTGTCCGCAGGAAGAAACCATACTTAGTCTTGAAAAGGAACCAGTAAATCAGCCAGGCAACAAATAGAGCGATGAAAAAACCGAGATGAAATCGGATGGGATGTTCGAAAAAGCGCGGCAAAACTGCTGTTGCCTGTATGGTTGGACTGACTGGATTAAATGAATCAGGCCTCTGCATAGGACCGCTTAACAACCAATCACTAAGGCGAAATGCGATGAAATTCATCATGATCGTGTTGATGACTTCATGACCGCCGGTTTTCGCTTTTAACCATCCTGGGATAAAACCCCACAAGCCGCCTCCAATCGCGCCTGCCATTATTGCCAGGGGGATATGGATTATCGCTGGCACGCCTGTGATGGCATATCCCGCGAATGCAGCAAAGATCGCTCCCATAAATATTTGGCCCTCAGCACCAATATTGAACAAACCCGCTCTAAATCCCAACGCTACTGATAGTCCGGCAAAAATATAGGGGATAGATGAGACCAGACTCTCAAAAATTGGATTAAAAGCTCGTCGAATTGCCAGGTCATCGCCACTTTGTATGGCTGCAATAATCCTGGCTGGGTCTCCTAAAGAACCAGTGAAAAGCGCTGAATATGCCTGCCTGACAGTTTCCCAAGCAGTTCGTAAACCCTCAAGTGGAGATTCTCCCCAGGCTGCAAATACTTCTTCCGTGGTCAGGATGATAATTACCCCCCCAACCAGCAAACCAGTGATGATGGCTAAGATCGGAATAGCTAATACCGACCATACTCGACGCAGCCGCCCATAACCCTGTGGAACCCCGCGCAGCAGCTCTTCCAGAAATATCTGTAAGACATTTTTTTGGTCTTCTTCTCTTTGGTTTTGTCCTTGCTTTTCATCGTCCATGCCGAAAACCGTATTTGTTCCTTATTCAAAAACCGGAAAAGATATCTTCATAAATAAAAATAGGCTTAATTGACTGGCTGCGGCTGCGCCGCAGTTTCGGGATGGATGCCTGCCATCAACAAGCCAACGCCTTCTTTGGTGGCTTCCTTCTGGGTCAGGGTCTCTACAATCTTTCCGCGGTACATGACTGCAATTCTGTCAGAAAGCTCCATGATCTCATCAAGTTCTGAAGAAACCAAAAGTACCGCACAGCCTTCATCCCTTTTTTCAACGATCCGCCCGTGGATATATTCGACCGACCCAACATCGAGTCCGCGCGTCGGTTGAGAAGCAACTAATAGTTTTATAGGTCGAGAAAATTCACGTGCAACAATAACCTTCTGCTGGTTACCGCCGGAGAGCGACCCAACTGTTGTCACGACGCTGGGCGTGCGGATATCAAATTCCTCGACCAATTGAGAAGCAGTTTTCAGGATCACATCTTGCTGTAGGACAACCCGCTTGGAAAAGGGTGGCTGATAGAATGTGTTCAGCACCAGGTTATCCGCAACCGGAAAGGGAAGTACTAAACCATCCCGCTGGCGATCTTCGGGAATATGAGCGACACCTTTCTCAGTCACCTGACGTGGATTGGCATGGGTGATATCTTGGTCCATTAGAATAACCTGTCCATCCTGTTTATCTCTCAGACCGGTCAAAGCCTCGACCAGCTCGGTCTGACCATTTCCCTGAACCCCAGCAATGCCGAATACCTCACCGGAACGAACTTGAAAAGAGACCCCATCCACCGCAACCTGGTTGCGCTCGTCCAGCACGAATAAATCCTCAACTGAGAGAACTACATCTCCCGGTTCACCATGTTGCTTATCCACTTCGAGTGATACTTCACGACCGACCATCATTTCAGCTAGAGTCTCGCGGTCAGCCTCCTGAGGTATAGTCGTACCAATTACCTGACCACGTCTGATAACAGTAATACGGTCGGCAATTTCGAGCACCTCTCGCAGCTTATGGGTGATGAAAATGATCGACTTGCCACGCTCGGTCAGAGAGCGCATGATATTGAACAATTCATCAGCCTCTTGTGGGGTCAGCACTGCAGTGGGTTCATCCATTATAAGGATATCCGCTTCACGATAGAGCAATTTGATGATTTCAACCCGCTGTTGGACACCGACTGGCAAGTCTTTGACGTAATCATCAGGGTTGACTTCCAGCTTATATTGTTCTGAGATTTGCCTAACTTTAGAAGCAGCTGCATTGCGATCGAGAATGTCGAGGGCTCGTAAGGTTTCTTTGCCCAACATCACGTTCTCAGTTACTGTAAATACCGGGATTAACATAAAATGCTGGTGCACCATGCCTATCCCTAGAGCAATGGCATCACTGGGGGATTGGATATTGACCTCATTCCCGCGAACGAATACCTGCCCTTCATCCTGGGAATATAGACCATAGAGAATATTCATCAGGGTAGTTTTTCCAGCACCATTCTCCCCCAGCAATGCATGGATTTCACCTTCTTTGAGGTTTAGATTGATCTGATCATTAGCCAACACACCTGGAAAACGCTTGGTGATGTTCTTTAGTTCGAGTATAGGTGTCATGTGGGCATAACTCTATGCAATTTCTTGAGATATTGAAAATCCTGCCAGATCAACGTCATTCGGCAAGGATGGAGCTGGCTCTGAACCAGCTCCATCCTTGGACATCCTAATATTGCGAGTTAATCTTGAGACATCTTTAAAGGACAAACCTTTAGGGCATGACCTGGATTTGGCCAGCGATGATTAACTGTGTGATCTCGTCTAATTCAGCCCTTGTTTCAGCGGAGACCATGTCGTCAAATCCATAGAAGGGGGCAATCCCGACGCCATCATTTTCCAGTGTGCCCACAAAAACACCACCTGCAAAAGTGCCTTCATATTTCGCCTCAATCGCTTCAAATACAGCCACATCCATATTCTTAAGCACTGATGTGAAAGTGATATCGGCATATTCAGATGCGCTGATGGTCCAATCGGTGTCGACACCGATTATGTAGACGCCGCCTCGCTCATTTGCTGCTGCTGCGGTCCCCAATCCAACTGGGCCAGCGACCGGCATGATGATATCGGCGCCTTCACCCATCAACAGCTCACCCATGGTGCGACCATCATCTAGGCTATCGAAGTTTCCGGTGAATAATCCAGTCTGTGCTTGTGGATCCCAGCCTAACACCTGGATATCAGCACCTTTCTGGTCATTGTAATACTGCACACCCATCGCAAAGCCATCCATGAAGACGGTCACTGGTGGAATTTGAATGCCGCCAAAAGTGCCTACGCTGCCCGTTTGGGTGACGCTGGCAGCTGCATAACCGGCCAGGAAAGCAGCTTCTTCAGTAGCAAAGACCAAACCCAGGACGTTGTCAATGGTTGGGTCATAAGCGAAGTCGACGATGGCGAAGCTCTGATCTGGATTCAGCCCTGCAGCTTCAGCAGTGGCATCTCCCAGCAAGAAACCGACTGTGATGATGATGTCACAGCCTTCTTCTATCAGGGCGTTGATATTGCGCTCATAGTCAGCCTGGTCCCGTGATTCGAGCACTCTTCCATCAACCCCTAACTCAGCCATGGCATCCTGGACGCCTTTCCAGGCAGTTTCATTGAACGAGCGGTCATCGATCCCACCAACATCGGTTACCTGGCAAGCCAGGAATTCTACTGCTGGTGGTTCAGTGGGTTCTTCAGCTGGTGGGGCAGTCGGCTCTTCAGCTGGTGGGGCAGTGGGTTCAGGTGTAGGTTGCGCGCAAGCCGCTAATAGCATGGTCACCATTATCAAGATGGCAAAGATTGTGTAGATTTTTTTAGACATTCTTTTCTTCTCCTTTTGAGAAAATATTTTGAGATTTGGATATGAAACCAATTGTGTAGGGATTTGGGTAAATAACGTGATTGATACTCTCCTCCTTAGTTTTTTTGAGAAATCACATCTTACCGACGGAATAATTCGGCTTGAAAATCATGCCTCTGTGAGTCACAAAAACCAGCCGTTTAATTACGAGAAGTATAACGCCAATCAGGCACATTGGCAAGATTAGTGATCAATTTTCTGTAGATTATTACCCATTTATTAATCTTCTGTGGACGGAGGCATTTATTATTAACCCGCTCGTTACTCCTCCTGACCACTCTCAGAGCTAATTCCAGTGTCAATATACCCACTCATCAAATCTGGCAAGAGAGCATCTACCAACATCTGTCTTCCCGGGCTGAATAGTTCCTGGTTTACATTAGAGATCATAATGAGTTGGGGTATTAGATATCCACTCTCACCTGACAATAATTCCAACCAGGAGTTCGACAGCATCTGAGTATAATCCACTCGCACAGATGCTATCCAATGATCACGGATCTCATCAGGAGGAGAGTTATGACCGATAATCTGCACACCTTCGCCAGCCAGGTAAGCCAGCAATGCCTCATCTGCGGCGCCGGGTGTCACATAAACAGTGCGTACCGCCCTGCCTATGAGATCATCAGCAGCAGATTTCCAGCCAGCCTCACCTGGTTCACTATCTGTCAGGGCATATATAGGGTATGAGTGGTAAGGCGGATGACTGAGCTGGCACAACCCGCAGAAAAAGATTACCCCATTTTGGAAGCTTTGCCTGGCGACGAGTTCAGAAGGTGCTCTCTCACTGGCGAGTACGCCTACCCTCCAATCTGGCGTGACAACCGCAGCGATATAACCTGCTAAAAAGGAGACTTTAGCAACAATTTGGTCCTCAGCTGGGATCAAACTCAAATTAGAGGCAGGCTGCAAACCGGGTATGCCAATTGCCAGGAAGTGAATCTGGGGGGCATGGTTAGCCAGATCTACCAACCCCGGGTCCGGAGGTAAGGCAGCAACCAGTCGCAAACCGTCATGTAATTGTTCCACCTCCATCGCTGAACGCACCTCGAAGGATAAGCCATCCACAGATGCCAGATTTTCAAGTGCATCACTAGTGCTTTCGAAGAGGTCGGGGTCTGCATCAGGGTCTGTAGCTATCAACACCACTTGTGCTGAGGCAGCTGGTGGGGAAATTTGTGGACTTGCTGTATCGGTAATTTGGGGCACCACAGTCTCAGCCGGTGGAGGTAGAGAAGTCAGGTCAACATCTTGAGAGGGAGTACTGGGGGTTGATGTTTGGTCGTTACGGGTGCTACAGGAGGTAAGGAATAGGATAACCAAAAATATACTGAGTGTAGGGATAGACCGATAAACTCTCATAATAATTCCTTAAAGTGGTAAAGTTGACAATGGTGCAGTTGGGGGTATACTCTACCATACAGGGTCAGAATTTATATTACATTCTACTATAAAGATGCGCATATGAACCAGTTTAACAGCCATGCTGTTCCTGATGATCCCAATCAGCTGCCGCCAGCCAGACGCAGGCGCGCCCGCCGTCTTCTCGTCCCTCTTGATGTTGATGAACGGGCAGATTTTACCGACGAAGTCGCTCATCGCGCTTCAGCCTCCTTCGATTTCTTTCTTTTCTCACTTCTCGCTGGGCTGGTATTTGGAGTTGGTCTACTCCTTGATTCCCCAGCCCTGCTTTTATTAGGTGCTCTATTGGCACCAATCATGGCACCAGCGGTAGGCATTTCTTTAGGGACAGTTCTTGGTTCAATGCGCTTCTTTGGACGTAGTTTGATCGCTTTAGCTATCGGGAGCGCGCTTGTGTTCTTGGCTGGAATTGCTGCCGGTTATGCCACCCAGTTCTTCTATCCTGAGCAGCTCAACCAGGCTCAACTCCACTCCCAACTCTCTCCTTTTAACTTTCTGGTGTTAGCAATTGGCTCAATCTTTACCTGTTTTAAATTAGCTCGATCTCCCAATCGCCCAATCCTTGCCAGCGTAGCCCTAGCTTATGGCCTTTATGTGCCTCTGACAGCAGCAGGTATAGGCTTTATAGCAGATATCCCTTTCCTTTTTCCGGATGGCTTGGTGGTCTTTACCATTTACCTGGCTTGGAGCGCATTTTTAGGGGCGCTCACTCTGGCGATATTAGGTTTTCGCCCTTTAACTCTATTTGGCTATTCCCTCGGTGGGGTTGTAACCCTTACAAGTGTGATCTTACTAATCGGCTTTGGTGGGGCTGGTGTGGCGATCGGCGGAAATGTGGCTCTCCCTACGCCTGTTCCCGCGACTCCCACGAACACCTTCACTCCCAGCCCTACTTATACTTTGACCCACACCCCCATCCCTCCAACTGACACCGCCACTCCTACGCTGACCTCTACCCCAACACCAACCGCGACTCTTACAATGACACCCACACCAACCCCAGTTTTTGCCGTGGTAGAAGCAGGTGCAGGCGGTGGTGCTTATCTGCGTGAGGATCCCGGCATCCAAACCACAATCATCGGCGTAGTGAGCAATGGGACAATAGTGCAGGTATTAACTGATCAACCCGTCATCGAAGGCAGTACCAGCTGGCACCAGGTTCTAACCCCAGACGATCGGCAAGGTTGGGTGATGGAAATGCTGATGCAATTCAACCTGGAAGAAGGTGAAGGCTAACCAAGATTAAGATTGATCGCTTGATTTAATGCCTAAATCTTGCGGCCCAAACGCACCCGGGAGCAGCTCGGAAACGGAACTTTCTTGGATAACCTCCCCCTTCTCGTTGATGACGATTACCAAAATTTCCAAACCAAATTCCGATAGGACCTGACGGCAGGAACCACAAGGTGTACCAGCGTTGGCTGTGGCTACTGCGATTGCCCTGAATTGGCGCTCACCCTCGGAAACTGCTTTAAAGACTGCCACACGTTCCGCACACATACTGGTAGGGTAAGCCGCGTTTTCAATGTTTACACCAGTATAGACGCGCTCGCTTTCTGTAAGAAGGGCTGCCCCCACTGCATAATTCGAATAAGGTGCATATGAGTGGGAGCGCACCGTTAGGGCAGCCTCGATTAATTTACGCCGCAGCTCGTCTGTCAGCATGCTCATCTTCTCCCAACTGAAGTTCAGGATTATCACCTTGACTCTTGGTCCAATGAGCGCGCACTTTACGAATCCTCCGTCCGCTCACTTGTTCAACGGTTAATTGCATGTCATCAATCTGGATGCTTTCTCCACCATTGGGTACCCGCCCTATACGGCTGTAAATCAACCCTCCGAGGGTATCCGCTTCATCCTTGGGCAGCTCACATCCCACAATCTCGTTGAAATCGTCAAGATCGACTCGCCCCAAGAAGATATAATCATTTTCGTTTACGACCTGGTAAGGAGTTTCTTCAGCCTGGTCGTATTCGTCCATAATCTCCCCAACGATCTCTTCGACGATATCTTCAAGTGTAACCAGCCCAGCCACACCACCGTACTCATCCACCACAATCGCCATATGAACGCGTTCAGCTTGCAGTTCAGCCAGGAGTTCATCCACCTTTTTTGCCTCTGGGACGAAGTGAGCTGGACGCATTAAATGGATAAGAGAAACTTGATCTCTACCCTCATGCCAGACACGCAGCAGATCTTTCGCATACAACAAACCAAGGATGTTATCGACCGACTCTTTATAAACCGGAATACGCGAATGACCGCTCTCCAAGAAGATGTCGACAGCTTTATGCAGCGGAATTTCGGAGTCCAATGCAATTACATCGATGCGCGGCACCATGATCTCCCTGACCAGTGTGTCCCCCAGCCGAAATATCGAAAAAATCATTTTCTGTTCACCTTGTTCAAAAACCCCCTCCTGCTGCCCGGCTTCTACCAGAGATTTCAGGTCATCTTCGGTAACGGTCCCGGCGCCATCATGCACATCATTTGTCCTCCGAGAGAGCATCAAGGGCACTGCCAGCAGCGGACTGAGAACGAACATGAGCACGCGTGCGATGGGGGTTAAGCGTAATGCCCACATTTCAGGTCTGACTGCAACTTGACTCTCGACCAGCCATTCGAGAAAGAATATCACCACACCGCTGAGTAGAAGGACCAGGCTGGCATATAGAAGTGGAGTTCCAGACGTCTCCCAAGGCACAAAGATCAGCAGAGCCAGCCCAGCCATCAGGAAACGCAGGAGTGTTCTGGCAAGATGAAGCGAGGCTTGTAATTTCGACAATGAATTCAGGATTTTGATTGTTCTGCTTACCTGTTCCTGCATCGGCTCACGAAACCCAAGCAAGCGCGCCAGGTTTGTATTGGAAAAACCCGAACGAGCCGCAGATGTAAACAGATCTATAACCAGCAGGATTAATAATATTAGTGAATACATTTCGTATATTTCAACCAGATTTACTAAATCTCCGAATAACCCGAGCAGGGATGCCAACAGCCAGGCTGTCCGCGGGCACATCTTTGGTTACGACTGACCCTGCGCCTGTCCTCGCCCGGTCTCCAACTTTTACTGGAGCAACCAACATCGTATCGCTGCCAATAAAAACATTTTCACCAATTACAGTGGGATGCTTACGAACTCCATCATAATTGCAGGTAATCGTTCCGGCTCCAATATTTGAGTTTGCACCTACCGTGGTGTTTCCAACATAGGAAAAATGCCCCAACTTCGTACCTGCACCCAAATAAGAATCTTTGATCTCCCCAAAGTTGCCAATATGCACACCACGTGCCAGGTGAGCACCTTTGCGCAAATGCGCATAAGGGCCGATATCAACATCTTCTTCTACCAAGGCGCCTTCCAAAGTGGAGGCAAATACCTGGCTTCGGTCACCTATGCGGGAATTACGAACGATGGAATTTGGACCGATGGTACAAGAAACTCCGATACTCGTATTGCCCTGCAGAAATGTGTTTGGCCAGATAACCGTGTCACGGCCAATTTCAACCTCAGCTTCGATATATGCGGTTGCCGGATCGACCAACGTCACGCCAGACTGCATCAATGCCTGGTTTTTACGCTTGCGGAGAACAGCTTCAGCCTCAGCTAAATGCAGGCGGGTGTTTATCCCAATCACCTCGGTTAGATCAGCAGCGGTCAAAGCCTGAGGATTAAAACCATCAGAAACTGCTAGAGCAGCTAAATCGGTCAAGAAGTATTCCCCTTTTGAGGACAAAGAGATCCGATCCAGTGCATCCCATAGCCATTCCGCAGAAAAACAATAAACCCCAGCGTTCAGTTCCTTTATTTGCAGCTGCTCGGGTGTAGCCTCGCTTTCCTCGATGATTGCCTGGACATCACCGTCTTGTGTGCGGATAATACGCCCGAACCCGCGTGCTTCGTCTGTCGATACAGTTAGTAAGGTAATCGGTGTCCACTTCCCCTGACTTTGCCCTCGAACCATATGCGCCTGAACCAAGCTTTTCAAGGTATCTGCTTGCAGCAATGGCATATCCGCACAGGTGACCAACACCAGGTCGGTAGAGCCGCGCAATAGCGGTTCTGCCTGTTTTACCGCATGGGCAGTGCCCAGCTGCGGCTCTTGTACTACGAATTCAACCACCTGGCCAACAGCCCGGCGAACCTCTTCACCCCCATGACCAATGACCATTACCGCTCTCTCATCGCTGACTTCTTGCGCAGTTTGAATTGCATACCAGACCATCGGTTTCCCCAAGAGCGGATGAAGGACCTTGGGTAGGTCGGATCGCATGCGCGTCCCCTGTCCAGCAGCCAAAATGACTGGTGTGATCTTCATTGTTTTCTCCAATAGCATGGAATAATTCGAATATTTTCCCCCAACATTCTAAATATAAATCCTGGTATTAAAGAAAAAGGACGAGCATCGCGTAGAATTGAACACTGCGAAGGACTCATCTCAAGAGGATGGGTGTTGTGTGCAAAATTATACCGACGTGTAAAACGGCGAGAGCAATCTAAATCTGGGTCTTCGTCAAGCACTAGTTCATTCCAAAAACTACTGACAACTGGGGCGCCCGGATTCGAACCAGGATAAACGGATTCAAAGTCCGCTGTGCTACCATTACACCACGCCCCAACGTAGACGCCCGGGCACCCGGGCGCGTTTTATTCTAACACATGATCAATGATAATGGCAATATCGAAACTATCCGTCTCTCTCTTCGGGAATAATCTGATCGCATTGAACGACTAGTGGTTAATCTTTACGTTTGGTAAATCCGCAGGGGACATATATCCTTTTTATTTCCAATTCAGCGCTTCTCAATCAACGTAACCCCAGAGAGCATGAAACCCGCGAGTAAACCGCCAAATTACTCAGTGAATTGAACCTAAGTCCCAAAAAGCCAACCAAATCAATCTTGACAGAATTTCATCAGGTTTTATTCGTACCGGAACAATCCCCCCTCAATGGTCGACAAACCTCAATAAGCAGCAAGATTCGGAGCGTGGTGGGCAGCTTCATTGTTCGGAATTAGCAGAGGTCTCATCAGATTGTCCCTCATCGTTTCCCAGGCCTCTATCCGGGATTAGACCTATCTGGCGCGCCTGTTCATATGTGAGCGTTGATCCATATGTCTGGTCATCTGGCAATTCTTCTTCTAACAAAGCTCTCCAAAAAGAGTCGATATCTTCAGGTTGGACTTTATCCCCTTGAGATTCGTTAAAAAGGGCTTCGATTGCAGCTGTCTCACCTTCGATGTCAACTGGCTCTCTAACCTGACCCCGGGATTCCCCTAACTCCTCTCCAAGTTGACCCAGCAAATCGACAGCCGAGCGGTTTGCAGTCAGGTCATTGGCTGCCCGCCGGATAGCCGGGGTGACGTTCTGGAGAAATCCCGTCCCCAGTATCTTCTCACTGACAATAATCAAAGCGTAAGCCTGACCAACATGTGCAACAGCCAGATTGAAACTGCCACCTGGGAAGATCATCAAACTTTCAGGTCTGGAGCGGTCCAGAGAATTGGATATATTGAGGCTGGATCTCATCGCTTCCAAGAGCAATGCCAGCAGAGAGGCATCCAAAAGAGCTGCAGGCACATTGCCATTTTTTAGCCTGACTCGCGCCTGTTCATCGATCAAAAGGACTGACACCGCTTCTAACTCCCTCCGAAGCGCATCGATCCTTGCGATTGGGTCGAAATCGGGTGAAGAATAGCTTTCCAGTGGATCAGGGAGCGCTTCAAGGGGGGTGACGATTCCCAAGATAGCCTGAACTGCATTAAGGAAATCGTCCATATCCAACGGTTTCAGGAAGAAAGCATCTGCACCAACCTCCAGGGCAGCCTGGCGAAAAAGCGGGTCTGTTATCCCGGTGATCAAGAAAACCTTCAACCCTGGGCTGTATTTTTGGATTTTTTGTTTTAACTCCAAACCAGACATGCCAGCCATGCGTAAGTCAGAGATCAATAGATCGACTGGCTTAGAAGCTGCGACAACCAATGCCTCTTCACCGGACGGTACATCCACAATTTCGAATTCTTGACTGAGAGTCTCCAATGCAGACCTCAACACACGCCGCACCTCGATGTGGTCATCGACGATAAGAATTCGTGGAGTGGGCATTACTCAATTCTCCAACATGCAGTCCAATGATCGGGACTGACCTCCTTGAATGCTGGTTCTTCGACAGCGCAGTGCTCGAGCGCTACTGGACAGCGGGGGTGAAAGCGACAACCAGTGGGTGGATTCAACGGGCTGGGCACGTCCCCAGGCAAGATGATGCGCTCTCGTTTTAGGTTTGGATCTGCCACCGGAATAGCCGACATCAATGCCTGAGTGTAGGGATGCAGCGGGTTGCGAAAGAGTTCATCCCTGTTCGCAAGCTCGACAACTTTTCCCAAATACATGACGGCCACCCGGTGGGAGATGTGCTCCACAACCGACAGGTTATGGGCGATGAAAAGATAGGTGAGACCAAATTCCTTCTGTAAATCATTGAGGATATTCAGCACTTGAGATTGAATGGAGACATCCAAAGCAGACACCGGCTCATCACAAACGATGAATTTCGGTTTAAGCGCCAGGGCGCGCGCGATGCCTATTCGTTGGCGCTGTCCTCCAGAAAATTCATGGGGGTAACGACGGGAATGATAATCTTCAAGACCTACCGACCGCAGACTCTGGATAACAACATCGCCTCGTTCCTTGCGGTTAGCGATGCGGTGAATCCTTAAGCCCTCACCGATGGATTCGCCAATCGGCATCCGCGGATCCAGGGAAGCGTATGGGTCTTGAAAGATAATTTGTAAGTTACGGCGCATGCGTTTTAATTCAGCCCCACGCAAGTCAAGTATGTTGACATCCTCGAACAATATTTCGCCCGCTGTGGGTTCGATCAAGCGCAACATGCTGCGTCCCACTGTGGTTTTTCCACAACCTGATTCGCCTACCAAACCTAAGGTTTCCCCTTCTTTGACGGTAAAGCTGACATCGTCTACCGCCTGCACCCAGGCTACCACGCGCTGGAATAAACCGCCGCGAACCGGGAAATGTTTGGTCAGGTTCTTTACCTCAATCAGGTTTCGATTGCCATTTTTACCCATAATAAATTCTTGTGTCATCAACTTCCTCAGCGGGTCATTTGTTTCTCTGCAGATAGAGGCGCGCTATGTCCAACCTCCAATTTGTCCTGATAAAGCCAACAGCGTACTGTGTGACCAGGAATTTCTGCAATCAGATCGGGTTCATATTCACTACAAATAGTCAGGTTAAATTCTTCTCTCAACCGGCAGCGCGAGGCAAACTGGCACCCAGGAGGCAGGTTGACCAGGTTTGGTACACTCCCGGGGATCACATCCAGGCGATCTTGAACTTTTCCCAATACTGGGATGGATGCAATCAACCCCTGAGTGTAAGGGTGCAGAGGTTGTGCGAACAAAGCAGAAATGTCGGCTTGTTCTACGATGCGACCCGCGTACATCACCGCCACTCGATCAGCCATCTCAGCAATAATACCCAGGTCATGCGTTATCAAGATCACGGCAGTCCCCATGCGGGCGCGCAGATCCTTGATCAGATCGAGTATCTGCGCCTGGATGGTAACATCCAAAGCTGTGGTGGGTTCATCGGCGATCAACAGCTTAGGGTTGAGAGCTAATGCCATGGCAATCATGACCCGTTGAGCCTGCCCACCCGACATCTCATGGGGATAAGCGTGCGCTTTATTCTCGACATCCGGGATACCGACCAGGCGCAGCAATTCAACTGCCCGTTTCCAGGCACGTTCACGGTTCAATTTCTCGTGAATCTGGAGGACCTCAGCCACCTGGTGCCCCACCTTGAAGACCGGGTTGAGGCTGGATTGGGGCTGCTGGAAAATCATCGACATGCGGTTTCCGCGCATATCGATCATCTCAGTTTCTGAGAGCTTCAAAAGGTTCCGTCCGTCAAACAGGATCTCACCTTGAACAACCTTACCCGGATGTCCGATCAAACGCATGATAGACAGGGAGGTGACACTTTTACCGCAGCCAGATTCACCCACCAACCCAAGCACCTCCCCAGGATTAACGATGAAGTCGACTCCATCAACTGATTTGACCACGCCATCGTCTGTGTAGAAATATGTCTTCAAGTTCTTTACTTCAAGTAATGGCTGTTCGCTATTCACGCTTAATAGTCCTCAATAAAGGTAAGTTGATGGCATATTATAACCTTAATGCATAGACACTTCAAAAACCATTTCCGATTACTAATATGTCTCTTATTTATAAGTCGTGTCTGACCAGTAAAACCTAAAATGCTTTCCCCCATTTATCACTACGAGCTGTTCTAGGGTCGCAGTTAGGCATCGCAAAAGTACGTCAGCCATCTAGAGCCAAGATTAATCCAAGCACAATTAGGTAGCACTATCAGGACAACAAGGAGGCGGTAACTTCGCCTTTGACAGGTAGATGTCTTAGCTGACTTCGATTGGAAAAACGACGCCACTTCCAATAAAGGTGGGGAAAAGATAAAAGAATTCCCTCTCCTTTATTGAGGAAAGGGAATGCTGATGGGAATATGATACAGACAAAAAGCGATTACTCTTCCCTATCTTGTCTGCGACGATCGCGGACGTATAACGCTGAACCCATTATGCCAATGAAAAGCCCTCCAAAAGAGGACAGATAAGTCACCAGTCCCAGAAGAAAGGTGGGCGCAATTATGCCAATTGTCATCAAAAATGCAAGGATAAAACCGAGCAGAACCAGCACAAAACCGAATACGATGATCCTAACCGGCTCAGCATGGATCATTGGTACAAATAGCAGGCAACCTGGTGTCCAGGTTCCGGTTCAAAATCAGGTGGTTCTTCAACTTCACATACCCCTTCCATGAACTGTGAACAGCGTGGGTGGAAACGACATCCGGAGGGGGGCGTTACCAGACTGGGGGGTTCGCCGGGGGGCACTTCTTTGAAGGTGAGGGCGTTGTTGGCGTCTGGATCCGAGGTGGCCGCCATCAGCGCATGGGTATAAGGATGCAGTGGGTTATCCAGGATCTGTCTGACGCTGGCTTTCTCTACCAGGTTACCGGCGTACATCACAAATATACGCTCTGAGAAGTAGCGCACAGTGGAGAGATCGTGGGTAATGTAAATAACTGACAGGTCGTGACTCTCCTGCAGGCCTCTCAGCAGCCTGAGGATTTCCACGCGCACCGAAGCATCCAGCATCGAGACAGGTTCATCAGCTACGATAATCTTGGGCTCCAGGATCATGGCACGCGCGATGACCACACGCTGCTGCTGACCACCACTGAGCATATGTGGATATTTGGGCAGAAAGTCCTCCACCGGGGTCATTTTTACTTCCTCAAAGACCTTATGGATGCGTTTCTCACGCTCATCTTTGTCCCTGATCCCATGGATAACCAGCGGTTCTTCCAGGATGCGTTGGATGGGCATGAAGGGAGGCAGCGCACCGTAGGGGTCTTGCTGGACATAACCTATCTGGGAGCGATACCAACGCAGTCCCTTTGTGCCCATTTCACTGACCTTGGTGCCATTAAAGATCACATCGCCCTTGGTGGGCAGGTGCAGGCCCAAAATCGTGCGCATCAAACTGGATTTACCGCAGCCGCTCTCGCCAACAATACCAATCGCTTCTCCGCGCCGCAACCTGAAGTTGACACCATCCACCGCTCGAACGTAACCGGCATGTCCGAAGCCAAATTTACGCAGCTCAAACCAAACACGCAAGTTCTGAATTGCCAGCAGGGTCTGATCTTGAGAATCAGCTACTGTGGATACTGGAAAGATATCTTCTTTGGTGCCTGTGTTAATGTTTTTTTCGACGGTCATAGATCACTCCTGCTCTCATTCATACAACCAGCACTTGACCCGATGCCCATTTTTCTTCAATAATGGTGGGTCCTGGTCACATTTATCGAAACGCGCCGGACAGCGGGGGGCAAACCGGCAGCCAGGTGGGATAGCTAAAAGGCTGGGTGGTTGTCCGACGATGAAATCGGGTTCCTTGTCAGCGTGTAATTTCGGCACAGAGTCTAAAAGCTTTTTCGAATAAGGATGCATGGGCTCACCGAAAAAGGAAAACGCATCGCTCTCTTCAACGATCTGGCCGGCGTACATGACTGCCACCCGATCAGCCAGCTCGCTGGAGGTAGCAATGTCGTGGGTAATGAGGATAAAACTGATTTCAAGTTCCTGTTTTAGCCGTTTGAGCACATTAAAAATATTTGCTTGGGTGAGCACATCTAAGGCTGATGTAGGTTCGTCCAGGACGATCAAGCTTGGCGCAGTCACCAATGCCATAGCGATGGCAGCCCGCTGACGCATCCCACCGCTGAGCTCAAAGGCATAACGGCTGAGAAAGGCTTCTGGCACTCCTACATGCTGGAACATCTTACGCGCCTGTTCGATAGCTTTGTCCTTCTTTACGCCAGTATGAACCATGATCGGCTCAGCTACCTGATCGCCAACGCGGATAACTGGGTTCAGGGCGTTCATGGCTGCCTGAGGCACGAGCGACATGCGCACCCAGCGGACCTGCTGGCGGAAGCGTTCGTCCGACATCTGCATCAACTCAACCCCATTGAGATAGATTTTCCCAGTGTACTTGGCAACATTGCGGGGGAGCAATCGCAAGATAGCTTTTGCTAGCGAGGTCTTTCCACAGCCAGATTCGCCCAGAATGACGACGGCTTCTTTGTAACCGAGGTCAAAATTGACCCCATCGACGGCCTGAACGGCACCTCTGGCAGTCCGAAAGTGGAGCACCAGGTCTTCAACGTGTAATAAGGATTCATTGTTTGTCATGTAGTGTTATAAACCTCTCAGCCTGGGGTTGAATATCCGGTCTAATGCAAATCCCACCATCGAGAATGCAAAACCGGTGATCATTAACAGCACTGACGGCATGAGAACCCAGTAATACCAGGCATTGTGCAA
The DNA here is from genome assembly GCA_014859065.1 of Anaerolineales bacterium. GTDB lineage: Bacteria > Chloroflexota > Anaerolineae > Anaerolineales > UBA4823 > Kmv39. The sequence goes on along the minus strand of JACUUU010000038.1, from coordinate 1,330 downwards.
AGCGCCGCTAATATAGGCATCGTTGATGACCTTTCCCCAAGTAGGTAGAATTGGGTCACCCAACCCAAGAACAGCCAGGGAAGCTTCCAGAAATACGTAGCTGGGTACCAGGATTACCAGGCTTGGCACGATGATGGGGATGATGCGCGGGATCAGATATAGGAAAATGATGCGCCAGCTGCTGGCACCGTAAGCCCGCGCAGCTTCAACAAAAGGTGATTCGCGTGTCTGCAGGAAGATGGCACGGTAAGTCTTGATACTGGCGCTTAAGATGCCCAACAAGACCACCACCCCTAACATGAGCCAGATAGATCGGGAGCGGAAAGTGGCGATCATAATCAGTATAGGTATCAGTGGCAAGATCAGGTTGACCTCGGTGATGCGCTGGATGGCGGCGTCTACCACGCCCCCAAACCAGATGCCGATGGCGGCGATGATCATGGTAGTAACCGTGGTGCCTAAAGCAGCGAATAACCCAAATGACAATGCGATGGGGGTGCCCCACAGCAAAGCCACCGTGAGGTCGCGGCGGCGGTGGTCAGTCCCCGCCAGCCCGTGCAGCTCCCCATAAACTACCAGCTTCGCCTCAATATCACTGTCTTCTTCGAATAAGATGGCGTTCACCAGCAGCTGGTAAGTGCCTTTGAGTGGGACCGCGGTTTCTTGATCAGGGTCAGCGAACAATCCAACCCGCACTGGAGGGCTATCTAACTGGGGGAACAAGCGGTCCAGCCGGCGTAACAGACGATCGTCCTGGTTGATGCGATATGTCTCGGAGCGGGCTGGGGAGAGTTCACCTACCCGAATTTCACGACCATCCGGTGTGATCCAGGATATATCTAGATGAGGGCGCCTGCTTTCGAAACTGCTGGTAACGAATAAGCTTATATCGCGAGGAAAATCGTCAAAGGGAAAATCAACATCGAACGTTATCCAAACATCCTGCATCCCGTTAGTGGCCTCAACCGACTTCTCGGCGGTCCCATCTTCTGTATTCAGCACCATCGTAACTGGTTGGTCGCGACTGGTAAACAGATTGAACCAGGCTGGACCAGCAGTTCGTGGGTTTTCTATCCACACTTCTTCTCCCCCGCGCCATAAGCGCAGAGCCTCATTGTATGGAATGGATATCACTGCATAGATCGCCAGGGCGATAAGAAGACCGATGATTGTCAGACCAATTATGGCCGAGGGGTATTGGGCTAAATCTTTGAAAAGTTTTCGTATTGAGTTCATTCTGCTCTACTCTCTCCACCAACTTTCACCCGGGGATCGACCAGGGCGTAGATAAAATCCAACAGGAAGACCGTAATTGCCAGCAGGTAGGCGA
>JACUUU010000037.1 GCA_014859065.1 Anaerolineales bacterium | reverse complement strand
TAAGCCTGGATCCATTGCCAGATTAGCTGCCCTGGCTCTGACTGAACCTGACGCTGGATCTGATTTGAAAGGCGGAGTTCGCACACATGCTGTTTTGAAGGGAGAGGAATGGGTAATAAACGGCTCAAAAATGTGGTGCACAAACGCCAGTTTGTCAAGCTATATCATTACCCTGGTTAGGACGAGCCAAACCAAAGACTCACGCTCGTTGAGCTTGATTATCGTCCCAACCGACACACCTGGCTTGCATATTGGTCCTGCAGAAAAGAAAATGGGATTAAAGGGTTCTCCCACACATGCTGTCACCTACGAAAATGTCCACGTCCCACAGAACAATCTACTAGGGGAAGTTGGAAACGGCTTACGTCAAACGCTGACAATTCTGGATGGTGGCAGGGTGAGCATAGGTGCCCTATCAGTTGGGTTGGCTCAAGCTGCCTTCGATGAAGCAGTCCAGTATTCCAAAGAAAGAAAGGCATTCGATCTGCCCCTGGCAGAGTTTCAAGCGATTCAATGGATGTTGGCAGACGCTGCTACTGCAATCCAAACAGCTCGATTGATGGTATACAGCGCTGCCTGGCTTAAAGATCAAGGCCGCCCATATACCAAAGAAGCTGCCATGGCTAAACTATACGCAACCGAGATGGCAGAAAGGGTTTGCCGTGATTCAATCCAGATTCATGGTGGTTATGGATACAGCCGTGAATATCCGGTCGAGAGGATATACCGCGATGCGCGTTTGATGACCATCGGGGAAGGAACCAGTGAGATTCAGAGGATGGTGATCGCCCGTAACATCCTGCAAGACTAAGCGGTGATCGTCTGACCTACTCCCCTATGTTCGCAGTTTCTGCAGCGAGAACAAATTCATTTCCCAACACATTCCAGCGGTCCGGAGGCCAGTAAATTACCAAAGCTTTCCCAATCAATTTATCTGCAGGCACCATCCCCCATACCCGCGAATCGGATGAGTTATTCCTATTATCCCCCAAAACAAAATAGGAGTCTGCTGGAACCTGCCATTCTCCCCCTCGTACCGTTGAATCCAATAAATAGGGTTCCGTTAAGATTTCACCATTGATCTGCACTTGCCCTGCATTTATGCGCACAATCTCTCCAGGCAGTCCGATTATCCTCTTGATATATTGTTCAATTGGATTGGGAGGATAACGAAACACAACAATATCACCTCGTTGGGGAGAACCAAATTGATACGCCAGTTTGTTTACAATAACAAAATTCCCCTTTTGAAGGGTGGGTTCCATACTGAATGAATCTACTCGAATGCGAGCAGACACTGCATTTATTCCCACAAAGAGTACCACCGCAATAATAAGCGTTTCGAGGACATCCAAAAGCGCTCGTCTCACTTTTGACTTTTCTTCTCCAGGTAGCTCTGGAACTGATTCTGTCCGGAAACTTTCCATACTTTACCTCAACAAATAATTCCTATAAATCACCAACGATCTTCAATCCCAGGTCAATGACCAGCTTCAGCTGATGGGTCTTGCCGCAGGAGCGCTACAGCATGTTCCAGAACAGGTAAGACAACTTGAAGGTTTTCCACAGCTCCTTTAGGGCTACCCGGCAGGTTAATGATCAGGGTTGCGCCACGGATGCCTGCGGTTGCCCGTGATAGCATCGAGTGGGGAGTGCTCTGAAGTGCAGCTGCTCGCATTGCCTCAACGATCCCTGGAGCTGTTTTTTGAATCACTGCTTGAGTCGCTTCTGGAGTAATGTCGCGGGGACTAAACCCGGTACCACCGGTTGTTACGATGATATCCATCTTCTCAGAATCAGACCAAGCTGACAGCAAATCTCTCAGCACAATCACATTGTCCGGCACTACTGCCTTGGATGATACTAACCAACCTCGTCCAAGAATCAGTTTTTCCAATTCAGGTCCAGAGACATCCTCTCGCTCCCCTTGCGAAATACGGTCTGAAACTGTCACAATCCCAATCCTCACATCCATATTGACTTCCCAACCATTATCAACTGATCAATTATTCCTTTGTAATTAAATCTTTTCCGTACACATATAATTCTAACCGCTGCCAGCCGCGTTTTTCATAAAACTTCATCGCCTCGTTATTTTCCGCAGTAACCAGAAGATAAGATCGGAGACAACCTTTTCCCCGCAACCGTTCTTCGAGGGCTTCCATCAAAGCAATACCAATCCCTCCATTCCGATATTCCTCTCGGACTGCCAGGTGATATATCATCCCACGCCTGCCATCGAAACCACCCAGAACCGCACCAATAATCTGCCGGTTGTTCTCTGCAACCAAGAATAGATCAGGATCGCGCTGTAATTTCTTGGCGATCTCTTCCTTTTCATCTGATCTGCGAACTTGAATTCCAGGTCCAGCACCTTTCCAAAGTTCACGGACAGCAGTATAGTCCTTCGATAGATCAAACCTGCGAATATTTAAGCCTTGGGTCATAAATCTTCATTTATCCCCACAAGTGTTTTCCAGGGGCCATGAAGACCATCATCAGTTACCCCAAAAAAGAAGCGGTAGCCCTTATCAGTCTTGCGAACGAAATCATAACGGTCGCGCTTCCCCTGTTTATCGTGATTTAAGAGTCCAAAACCATCCTGCCATTTTATTTTTACCTGATTTTTATCCTCTGGTAAGCTGGCATATTGTGTGAGGGCATAATGCCATAATCGACGGGCTGATTTTTGGGTGACATTTTTCACAACGTTGTTATTACGGAGATCTCGCAGAGTGTAATATTTCGTGCCGCCACGCTCCTCCACAGTAACTACTTCAACACCAGTCCGAGGAGCATCGTCTGTAGGCGTTGTAGAAGGCACCTTTTGGCTCAACTCCTGTGCTGCAACCTGATCCTTTTCTGAACGCTTGCTAACTTCTGACTGGCCTCTCATCACCAGGTTCACAAGCTCATCCCTAACAGCCAAGCTGGTCTCCGACTCAGCCCGGACATATATCTTGTAATCGTCCACCACATAAGGTGGGTCTTCACCTCGGGGTATAAGCACGCGCAGGACATTTTTCCCACTGGTCTCATGCACGTTGATAGTAGGATGGATAGGAGGACTGATGCGGTTGCTGATCTCTTTTTCTAACTGAGATGTCATCTGTTCGGGTTTCTGTATACCCGTAATTGGCTTGCGGATATCAGCATTTAGACCGATGAATAAAGACCCTCCATTTGTATTGGCGAAAGCGCAAACATCAGCGACGATTGCGTACAATCGTCCCCCCCTAACTGACATACTCTCATGAAAGTCCTGGACGATATTTGATCCCTCTTCCCGCGCAGCGTGGATAAAATCATACTCAGGCTCTGCTTTATGCCGATGTGGGCGTGTGCGCGCAAAGTCATTACTGACGAATAATTCCCTCAATTCCTCAAAACTGACATCTGGCAGCAAGACATCAGTAGCCCGATCCCCAACCCCAAGGATCTTCTTACGACTTGGATCCGCGATCAAGCGGTGTGCATCTGACCCTTGGATACAATGCATTCTACGTGGATACTCGGGTTTAGTGCCGCTAAAAAAGGCTGCTGTGGTATGCCGCCCCTTTTGTTCCAGGTCAGTGACCTCAAGAGCATGCAGGCTTGGATCTTGAGTGTAAGCAATTCTGGTCTGTCCACCAAATGCAAACCCACGCATTGCTACCCCATTACTTGAGTTTGCATGCGCGGCGATAGCCAATCCACCTGCAGAATCGATCGTCCGGTAGGCTGTCAACACATCACTTGAGGCTCCCACTGTATCTGAACCCCGGTCCAACTGATCAGCTGGGATATTCAAATCCAGGAGCAGGTGTTCGATCTCGCGTATTGGTTTTTCTGGTGGAAAGATACCTATTATGTGAAATCCAAAAGTGGCTGTGAACTCAAACCCCGGTAAGAGGAGGATTTTATTTCGCAAGCGTTTATACTCATCCAAAAAAACTTTCTCTTCCGGTAATATTCGTTTAGTCTGCTCTAAAAACTCCAGCTGTTCTATTTCATCCTGTAATCTTCGCAAGCCAGAAACTGTATTATGGTCCGTAATAGCAACGATGTCTAATCCTCTGACTTCAGCACGCTGCAATATATCCAATATATTTACATTTGTCTCATGATAATCGCTCGAGGCAGGTGTGTGGATATGTAAATCCATAGTCCGCCATTGCATTTGTGTTTTTGTTCTTTTCTTTGACACTATTTTCGCTCGTTATAAAAATTCTAAATAGAAAACTAAAATAACATATATATGGTGTTCTGTCGAATGTGATTCTTAATATTGAAAGTGTTTTAGACAGAACACTTTAAGCATTGTCCAGGGAATCTTAAGATAATTACGAATATCAATTTTCATCCTGGACAATGCCCTAGATTGGATTGTTTGTTTAAACACGAATCAAATCTCGAATTGTTTGTATAAGGTCATCAGGCATGTAAGGTTTCAATAGAAAACCGTCCGCGCCTGCCTGATGACAATCGCTTGAGAGATCCATGCCTGAAGAGATCAATACACGTGTTCCAGATACCTGTGCATCATCTCGGAGGGCACGTAACACGTCTAATCCATTAATTTGTCGAAAAAAGATATCCAGTAGAAGTAAATCTGGGCTCTCCTTGCGTAACATTTCGATAATGTCGGTTACACTTTCGATCTGCTGGTTCTTTTCCACTGCAACGATTTGAAAACCCTCATAATCTAACAAGGTTTTCAAGATCGAGAGCATTGACTCGTCATCTTCGATGAGCATCACTTTTGGGTTGAATGTTTCGCCCACGGGTTCGTTCATTCCTCGACTTTTTCACCTTGTGGAGTCAGAATTCGTTCCACAGCCGTTTCGAGGACATGATCAATCGTATCTGCAAACACGAATTTGAGTCCCGACCTGACTTCATCAGGCAAGTCTTCCAGGTCAGCCTCATTTCGACGAGGCAGTATTACAGTTGACAGCCCACTCCGGTGAGCGGCGATTACCTTTTCTTTTATGCCACCTACAGGCAAAACCTGACCACGCAGGGTAATTTCTCCTGTCATGCCTACGTCTGCTCGAACTGGTTGGTTAGCAATTAATGAGTACAGCGCGGTTGCCATGGCAACTCCCGCTGATGGGCCATCTTTGGGTTGCGCCCCGGCTGGGACATGTAGGTGTATGTCTGCTTTTTCAAAAAAATCCGAATTCAATTGTAGCTCATCCGCTCGTGAGCGGATATATGAAAGGGCAGCCCGAGCCGACTCCTGCATTACCTCACCTAATGATCCGGTTAATTGAAATCCTTTATTTCCGGGCATACGGGTTGCTTCAATGAACAGGATATCCCCTCCGGTCGGTGTATAAGCAAGAGCGGTCGCTACACCAGGTGCTGAGGTTCTTTCAGCGACCTCTTCATTTCCAAAGAAACGCGGACGTCCCAAATACTCACGCACTTTTTCTGGGGAAATTTCTTCTACCTCTGCTTTGCCTTCCGCAATATGGGTTACCACCTTGCGAGCTACTGACCCAATTTCCCTTTCAAGGTTTCGAACACCAGCTTCACGAGTATATGATCGAATGATTGCTTTCAAAGCATCATCACTAAAAATTACCTCATTGGAGTGTAAACTATTTTCGCGTAATTGCCGGGGGATCAGATAGCCTTTAGCAATTTCTACTTTCTCTTTTTCAGTGTATCCTGAGAGCTGGATGATCTCCATCCGATCGCGAAGAGGGCTTGGAATAGGTTCCAGTAAGTTTGCAGTGGTAATAAACATCACCTGGGAAAGGTCGAAGGCTACTTCCAGGTAGTGATCGCGGAACTCAATATTTTGCTCGGGATCCAGCACTTCTAGTAATGCCGAAGCTGGATCTCCATGGAAATCGAATACCAACTTATCAACTTCATCTAACATGAACACAGGGTTACGGCTCTCAACTCGGCGGATTGCTTGTAAGATGCGACCCGGCATAGCACCAATGTATGTCCGGCGATGGCCGCGGATCTCTGCCTCATCACGAACCCCACCCAAAGAAATGCGCACAAACTTGCGTCCCATTGCTCGCGCAATCGATTGCCCCAAAGATGTCTTCCCCACCCCTGGAGGTCCTACAAAACAAAGAATCACACCCTCTCGCACCCGGCGAATGACATCATGCACTTCTTCAGCATCAAATTCTTCGCTCCGTTCCTGTCGTAATTTTCGGACAGCCAGAAACTCAAGAATTCGCCCTTTTACATCCTTCAAACCATAATGATCCTGATCGAGTACCTGGCGAGCGTTTTCGATACTAAGTTGGTCAGGGGTAGTAACCGACCATGGCAATGAAGCCAGCCAATCCAGATAAGTGCGGATGACACCGTACTCAGCCGCAGCAGATGGTAAGCGTGACAAGCGGTCAAGCTCACGCCGTGCCATTTTTTCAGCTTCTTCAGGCATTTGAGCAGCTTCGATCCTTTTACGGAATTCTTCAACTTCAACAAGCTGCTCGTCCCCTTCTCCCAACTCCCGCTGGATCGCTTTAAGCTGTTCGCGCAAATAATATTCACGTTGTACTTTGTCTATCTCTGATCGAGCCTCATCCTGGATTTTCTGACCGATCTCGAGAACTTCAACCTCCCTTGCCAGCAAGGTAACAAGTTTGCGTAATTTTTCAGAGACAGAGTCGATCTCTAAAATTTCTTGAGCTGTACTCAAATCAATTCGCTGCAGGTTAGCAATAGTATAAATTGTAACTAATGGATCTTCTAATCCAGCTATCGAGGTAACCAATTCTCGTGGGATGGATGGGATCATCTCAGCAATTTTTTCAAACTGCTCGCGAGCCTTTCGCGCTAATGCCTCGATTTCAATGTCATCTTCCATTTCTTCAGGGATTAGTTCGATCCGAGCTCTGAGATAGGGTTCTTCTTGGATGAACTCTTGAAGGCGAAAGCGAGTTAATCCCTGAACCAGCAGGCGAATCGTTCCATCCGGAGCTCGAAAGAGGCGGTGAACAACTGCTACAGTACCTATTGTGTAGAGATCGTCAGGTTTTGGCACCTCAAGTTCAGGTTTTTTTGAAGCCACTACTCCGATCATACGCACGTCTTCGCCCACAACATCGTCAACCAGATTTATTGAGCGAGGTTGCCCGATCGTCAAAGGAACCGCGGTTTGAGGATACACTACTACCCCGCGGAGCGGTAGAATCGGTAATTCAGAGGGTATCGGGTCGTTTAGTTTTCGCCCTTCCAAGATTTCATCACTATCTACATCCTCACCTTCACCAAGCAGCTGAGTGCTGATAGGTTGGAAATCCAATTCCTCGAGAATTTCATCGTCTTCATCGATGAACCATTTTAAGAAATCAAGAACGTTATTGTTCCACCTTGATGCTGGCATAGTTTTTCCTGATAATTTGTCCATTCAATTTATTCATTTTATTTCAGCTGTCCTGGAACACCTGATAAATTTTTCAATTTTATTCGCACGTCTCCATACCGATAATTAAACCCATATCCATCAACCTTTAACAATTATGCGATGAGGTTTTTCACGCGGCAACACAACCCGTAAAAAGCCCAGTGAATACTCAGCAGACACCTCATTGGCAATAACCCGACAAGGAAGGTTCACCTGGGTTTCAAATTCACCAAATGGGATTTCCATTTGGTGATAAGCCCTTCGTTCTGATATATCAGCTCGTAACCCCCGGATAACCAGACTCCTTTCACTGAGGGAGAGGGAAAAATCTTTCTCGTGCATCCCGGCAATCTCAACCCGGATGATCAGAGATTCTTCAGTTTCATAAACATCAGTAGGAGGACGCCACACATGTGGTGTAGAAACCAATCGTTTCCGACTTCGATCTTTCATTGATGATTGTCCTTCCTCAGGTAGATACCACCCAGGTTTTAATGGATCTACTTTCATCCTTATCTCTACCATATCTCATGCTCCTGATATTAGTAATTTGTTAAATCCACATCCTTGTCTTAGCTGAAAATACAGTCTCATACAAGACCTATTGCCAACCAGACAATGCTAAAATGTTCCTTCTGGATCATTCCAAATTAAGCATCCAACTTAAAGACACCATTGAGAATACACGATCCAAGCATTAATGACCAGGCGCCCCCGGCGGGATTCGAACCCACAACCTTAGGTTTAGAAGACCTCTGCTCTGTCCATTGAGCTACGGGGGCGTGAACAAACTTTTTCCACCCGCTAACAGCCCGGGCAAGGCCTTAATCCCTTATACACTCTCGGGCCTGATAAAGTGCTAAGAATGGTTTGGGAGGGACGATGCAGTTGATCCGATAGTTCCACCGGCGTCATTGGTGTATTCCCATTAGCCAGAAAGATACGGAAGACAGCATCAACTAACGCAGTCCGTTCAGTAATAAACCCTGGTTCCTTTGCGCAGTGAGCGATGAGAACGTGTTGTAAACCCTCTACTTGTGTCACTTCTGCGGTCTCCGGATCCACCCAATCAACGACTTCATTTCCAACCATTGAAGAAAACGACTCCTGATGGGTAGGGCATAAGAAACCCCTCAGATGGACTCTCCAATCACGGTCGTTCTGTCGCCACCAATCAAAATCTATGTGGAATCGGGTTTCCAGATTCGGTTTAACTAAACTAAAACTTTTTAACGCACTCACTTATACACGCTCCGAATCATCAAAGCGGAAATGTAAATCGCCTACATGAGAAAACCATGGTCGAGAAGCCAATAAAGCTAATATCGGTCCTGGTGGATATCGCCGCACAGTATTCACTGCAGCATACAGCTCGCTGGCATGAACGTGTCTCTGTGGGTTTAATTTTGCTAATTCTCGGACCATATTCACCACAACACGTTCGAATGCAGGTCTTTCCTTCTGCATTCGAACCCAGACTCCATCTAATCCATCCACATCGGGGATTGCAATTGCCATGCGCTCATCATAAGCAGCAGAGATGATCTGCTTTAACATCGCAAACACAACCCCACCATCTGAACCCACCAACAAAGTCCGAATCCATTCCCGGCTAGACCGTTGAGCATCGTGGGCAACAATTACTTCACCTAGGTTTTTCCCGCGTCTCAACCGCACCAAGCTGCCCGGGATCAAGCCATTTTTCTCATACCAGTCTCGCAATCCATAGACATAATGTTTCTCACGGACAACCCAACCAGGAAACTGTTCATTAGACGATTCATCAACCAAAATAAACCGGATGCGAGGAGCTTCATAAGATGTGGGAAAAAGATGTCGAATTCTTGACGAGAGCGGTAAAGTACCAGATCGCCAATGGGGATAAATCAGCCTGACTACAGCTTCTTCATCTCCTTTAAAGCGATCATCTATCGGAGAGAGTTCATCGTCGAGTTGGCGCTCCAGTGCCAGCATATCCTCACCCAACGATGACCGATCATAATTGATATCATGATACTGTAGATATATTGGCGATTCGCGTACTTCCTCAGGTTCTAACCGATGAAGGTGCCAGAGAACATCTCCTGCGGGACCCACTTCATCAAAACGTTGGTCTTCCTGAAGGGCAAGATCCAGAGAGAATTCCACCAATTTCGAGTTCACATCTGCTGGCAGATCTACCTCCTTTAGTAGATCCAAAGTGGTCATCGGGCCTCCACCAGCCATATCAAGTGCCGCCTCTGCCAGGTTTAGATGCCCCACGTTCACATCAATTAATAAAGCGCGTGGAAACCAACGACCGGCTATGCGCACAAAATCTTCAGCGGTTGTCAACCCTTCCTCGAGTCGATCTTCTAACAAATCGAGATGGGTTCTTAACACAGCTTTTGCATCCAATAATTCATCTTTTTCAACGATCTCCGGAGGATCATTCAAAATATGGTCTGTTAAGCTGCTGGCAAATTCACGCTCTTCTCCATCAGAAAATTTCACCCGGATTACTTTAAAACCATCCGACTCAGGATTCATCCCATCCCGGATACCTACCACCTCGCCTTGGATCCATCCTAGTGCAGGAAAGACCAGCTTTTGCCCTTGCTTATAATCTTCCCTGGGAAAGTAAATATCTCCACCGGAGGAACGCTGACGTTCGATCTCCCGAATCTCCCCCTGGATACGCTCGTCCACCAAGGCAGATACCAGTTCTCTAGTTGTAAGTGGTGTTTCTTTTTCTAATAAGAAATTGTAAAGAAATCCGATATCATCATCCCGGAGTGAAAAGGTCTCCCAATAATCCTCCCGGAGTGAAAATGAAGCCATCACCATACCTTGCCTCTAATAACTCTGAATATTTCCTGGTTAGGCTCATACATAAATGATTGTATTTATTAACCAGTGTTTATTATACTCCAAGAGCAAGTATCTATTCCATATATTTTTCATAAATATTAACAGATTGCCTGAGAAATTGAATGTAAGCTAATCACCAACTTTGTTTGGAATTTGCGAAAACATCTCCATGAAAAAATGATATACTCTTAATTGCAAACATCCTTAGCAATATCCGTTATCTTGATTTTCCAGTCAGACAGCAAGGAACTCTAGACTAAGTCCAATCTGTCCCTTCTATGGCAACTCTAAATTCTAAACCTATTAGCTGAAACAGCAGTGTTCATCTTTAGGTTATGTCCAATACGGGTAAATGCATATTTTATTGTTTGATTGAATTCACAAAGGTCGATAATGAGTTTATATATTAATGATCAAGAGTGGGTAATCATTGAGGTAGTCCAAGGAGAACTTCAAGCTGAATTTTTTCGTGGTTTCCTTGAATCCCAAGGTGTTCCTGTAAAATTAAACCAGGAAGGCGCCGGCCGTGCCTTCGGTTTGGCAGTCGGTCACTTAGGAAATGTCCAGATCCTGGTTCCAATCGAATTCGAGATAAAAGGCAAGCAGTTACTTTCTGATTATGAGGCAGGTTTATTGGATGTTCAAGGAGAAGATGAAGAGTCTGACTTCTTTGAAGATGACTGATCAAGGAAATTCTCTTTCCAGCCAGTCCAACGGATCGACCTGAACACCGTTGACGATCACTTCAAGGTGAAGATGAGAACCCGTTACCCGACCGGTAGCACCGACCAAGCCGATCAGCTGCCCCGCTTCCACCTGTTCCCCAACCTCAACCTGTATTTCAGATTGGTGCATATAGGCGCTGTAAACACCCCAACCATGGTCGATAACCGTTGAATTGCCTCTAACTGTCAAAAAATCAGCGAAGACAACAACGCCTGCGCCAACTGCGTAAACATCCTGTCCAACTCCTCCGCAAAAATCCAATCCGGAATGAAAATAATTGAAAGGACTGCCGTTATAGGAACGTCGATTTCCATACAAGGAGGGATAACATTCAGCGAAAAGCGGCGATACTGGGAGCGCGAATAAACCATCCCACATCCGTTCTGAAGTCGCCGCAACCATAAGAGATTCCCAAAGTTCTTCTTCAGGTCGAGTGTTTTCTGGATCTATCGTCTCTGGTGGAACTTCTAATCTTTCGAAAGTGAAGTCTCCTGCCCTTACATATATCCATTGCGAATAAGATACTGGTGTCCCATCATCCAGATTTCCTCTTATGATCAGTGGGAAAAAACCTGGCTGAGCCATGGCATGAATACCTTGTATGCCTATATAGGTTCTTTCTACATCATGGAAGAAAGGAAACATGTGATCCGTGATGGTTCCGGTTAAGTCCATCCCGCCTTGAACCTGCATGCGGACGACTAAAGTAGAGCCTTGAATTAGCGGTACAGTTTCGACCTCTATATTGGTAATCGCAGCCGGTAGCCCTCCAGGTGTATCAACTGAAGTGACGGTTGGAGTTAGAAGTGATTCTCCCGCATACGTCTCCCATGAGCCTTGCATTTCATTAATGGTCATCAAGTTCCAAGGATTTAAATTCTGCTTGACAGCCAGTTCAAGAAGCGATTCACCTGGTGCCGGACTGACTCGTTGCCTAACGGGTTGATCGAAACTTTCCTCGGGCAGGATAATATTTGAACCCACAAACAAAGATGCAGGTGTTATTATGCGGTTCAATCGAGCCAAAGTATCTTCGGATATCTTGTAACGCCTGCTCAAGCTGCGCAGATTCTCACCATATGAAACTGCCCCAGTCACTAAAATCCCCTGAACGTCATCCAGCCCGGGGATGACCAGATTGGTACCAATCGCCAATTGTCCAGGATCGCTTATATCATTTAAACGAGATAATTCAGTTACCGATACGTTAAACCTTTGGGCGATCCCCCAAATCGAATCACCTTCTTGAACGACATAAACTGGACCAGGAGGTTGATCTTCCTGGGCTCTTGCTGTATTCATGGGAAGCAGCGACATCAAGAAGATTATCGTCAACCAGAAATTAAAGCTGTTTAAATTCAACTTTGTCTCCAATCCGAAAATCTTTCAACCTGCTCGAAGCCATCTCGAGAATATAACGCGCTGGGCGTTGGGGGACATAAATCGGGCGCCAACGGCGCGCCAGACGTACATCCACCACCTCACCAGTATCATCTATCCAGGCTACAGCCAAATCCATAAAAACTCCCAACATATGGATCGCCGAATCTATCCGGCTGTCTCGTGATTGAACAAGCAATATACCCTCTTGATGGGGGAGGCTTGACCGAAAGGTCAGTCCGCGAAGCCGTGATAAGAAGGAATCACAGTAATTAACGACCAGCGGGGCTGTTGGAGGTTTGGTTAAGTTCTTGACTGAAACTTGAGGCATGGTTTATAAATCTGGTGAACTAGGGATATGGGAGTTTAAGCTATCAGTTATGAATATCTGCGATCTCTTCATCAACATCATTTTTCTGGGCTAATACCCGATTAACGCTTTCTACAAGTTCATGAGGGCTGAAAGGTTTTGATATATAATCATCCACCTTAGCGATATGCAAGCCAAGCACTTTATCAATATTCTGTGCTTTAGCGGTAATAATGATCACTGGAATATCTCGCAGAGCTTTATCAGCCTTCATCTGCTGATACACATCCCAACCATCCATATCTGGCATCATCAAGTCGAGCAAAACCAAATCAGGTCTATACTCCTGAATAACCTGAAGACCTTCACGCCCACCATTGGCACCTCGTATTTCGAATCCCTTCCGCTCGAGAATTAAATGGACAAGAGAGATCATGTCCTCTTCATCCTCAATATAGACAACTCTTCGGATATTCTCGGCCATAATGTCTTCCTGGTCAATCGCCTCCAATTGGCCTAATTTGCCTAAGTTTACCACAAGGAAGATTAAAAATACCCATCAAGCTCGTTAGGACATCCATACCTGCATTTTCTTCCAGAAAGGCTTTCTCCGAATCTCGGATAACCGTATATCCAAAATCATGCATAGGTAATTTCAGTTGATATCATCTCAGCCTACCCTATAAACCTTGTCACTCTATCAGCGCTGGGCTATAATTTTCTCGTTTAAGCATAAATCAAAGGAAAGGCGAATGATAAATGATCGATGTTAATGAGTTAAGGAAGGGTGTCACTTTTGAATTGGATGGCTCGTTATACAAAGTCCTGGATTATGAACACCACAAACCCGGTCGAGGAAAAGCAACCATACGAGTTAAAGCCCGAGATTTGCACAGCGGAACGATTTTGGAGAAAACATTTCCGTCAGGTGATCGCGTTCAAGATATCCGTTTAGATTATCACAATGTACAGTACCTTTATAATGATGGAGAACTCTATCATTTCATGGATCTCGAAACCTACGAACAACCTGCAATCCATCTCAACGTTATCGGAGAAGCGGCTCAATACCTGAAAGAAGGTCTGTCAGTGAAGCTGACTTTCTATGAAAACCAACCCCTCGATATTGAACTGCCAATAACTGTTGATTTGGAAGTGACCACAGCAGCAACAGCAGTTCGCGGAGATACAGCAACAGGCGTCACTAAAAAAGTAACCACTGAAACTGGTTTAGAGGTTCAGGTGCCCAACTTCGTCAGTGAGGGAGATATTATCCGGGTGGATACGCGCAGTGGCACCTACATTACTCGGGCATAAAATTATCTGCTGATTATTACTATTCTAATCAGAAACTGTCACGGTAGAACTGAATGAGACATTGATCGCCGTGCTATAATTCACTCTTATGCGAACTCCTGCTGGAAAAGAATGTAAATATTTTTATGGTGATTACCATCGTGGTCGTGATCTAGAAGAATGTCGTCTTCTGGAAGCCACCTCCCCACCTCAACGATGGACCCCGGATTTGTGCTTCACTTGCCCGGTGCCTGACCTGTTACAAGCAAATGCTTGCGAACACTTAGTCCTCGAAGGTTGGATTAGCCGACCGTTCCCATATATAAAACGCCGGGTTTCTATTCAAGCATACTGCACGAAGACTTCTCGCGATGTGGCAGAACCACATATTGGTTGTGGAGAATGCCATCCTTTACCAGACATTTTCACTGGAGTAATTGGTGACCCTGACTCTTCTTCTTGACCTGGACGATACTCTGTTAATCAACAATATGGAAACTTTTTTGCCAGTCTATTTTCACTCCCTGGGCAAGTATATGGCTCACCATGAATCCCCTCAAAGATTTATCTCAACACTCACAAATGCGGCTGGTGCGATGATCGCCAACGATCAACCTGATCGCACACTTCAAGAAGCCTTTAATGCTGCCTTTTTCCCTATACTGGGATTGAATGCTGAACAGGTCACTGAAGATTTCGAGACCTTTTACTTGAATGAGTTCCCTTCCCTACAACCATTGACCAACTTTTCCCCTAAAGCCCATCAGCTGGTCAAAGACGCTCTCAATAGAGATTTCACTCTGGTCATCGCGACAAACCCGCTCTTTCCACGCATAGCCATTGAAGAAAGGATGAGATGGGCAGGCATTTCTACCAAAGATATTCCCATCAAGCTGATCACTTCATTCGAAACATTTCATTTTTCTAAACCGAACTTAGCTTATTACGCTGAAATACTTGCTCGGTTAGGTTGGCCTGAGCGAGCAAGCCTCATGGTGGGTGATGATCTGGAAAACGACATCCTGCCGGCAAATCGGCTGGGGATTCCTGCATTCTGGGTAAAACCAGACGGGGCATTTCACCTTGAAGAGCATTACAGCACACCATTGGCAACCGGCTCGATCGATCAAATTATTCCCTGGCTTGATCAAATTCCAATTGAAGAATTACAGCCATCTTTCAATTACCCAGATGCGTACCTGGCTGTGCTGAAGTCTACTCCAGCATGTCTGGCAAGTTTCTTTGAACAAATCTCTAATGATATCTGGAAGCAAAGACCGCAAGAGGGAGAATGGTGCCTGACCGAAATTATTTGCCACCTACGTGATGTAGAAAAAGAAGTCAATTTGCCTCGCCTAAAAAAGGCTATTCAAGAACTGAACCCTTTCCTTCCAGGTATGGATACGGATCCTTGGGCAAATGAACGCCAGTACATTCAACAGGATGGTCCAATAGCTCTGAGTGAATTCGTCCAGGCACGCCTTGAAACCCTTGAACTCTTTAACAGCTTAAGTTCTGAAGATTGGATTCGGCCAGTTCGCCACGCAATCTTCGGTCCAACACAATTGGAGGAGTTGGCAAAAATCAACGCCGGTCACGACCGCATGCATGTCAGACAGGTCTACCAGACATTGAAAGCATTGAATATTCAACCCTAAAGCCATCTGCGACTGTCAACCTAAATTCTGGTAAAATTCGTTGACACGCCTCCTACATATGGAGGTTAATTCAGAATAAATTGACCCACTCAGAGCCCTGTATCCAGGACCATCTATCCATACTTCTGCCAAGGAGGAAACTATGTCCAAGCGAGTGGTCATAACTGGGCTGGGCTGTATCAGTCCGGTTGGAAATGATGTTTCAACAATGTGGACCCATGTCCAGTCTGGACATTCGGGTGTTGGACATATTACCCATTACGACACAACCGATTTTAAATGTAAGATCGCAGCCGAGGTAAAGGACTTCGATGCCGCTTCAATTTTCGGCAATCGTGAAGCGCGTCATATGGATCGGTTTACCCAATTAGCATTAGCTACAGCCATTCAAGCTGTGTCAGATGCTGAACTTCAGATCAATGATACGAATCGCGATCGCATTGGAGTGCTTATTGGTTCAGGTATCGGGGGAATCGAGGCTATGTTCAAGCAGACATTGGTTTATCTAGATCGAGGGCCTCTACGGGTAAGCCCTTTTACTGTCCCAATGATGCTTCCCGACACTGCTGCTGGAATGGTTGCCATCCACCTGGGGGTTCGTGGTCCAAACATGGCTGTCGTTACCGCATGTGCAACTGGCACTAACGCAATTGGTGAAGCTAGCGAAATGATCCGTCGCGGTCAGGTTGATGTCATCATAGCTGGGGGGAGTGAAGCTGCTATCGTTCCGATTGCCATGGCTGGACTGGGTGTTATGACAGCCTTGTCTACCAGGAATGAAGACCCTGAAAGAGCCTCGCGTCCGTTTGATCTGCACCGAGATGGTTTTGTGATGGGTGAAGGGGCTGCTGTTTTAATCCTGGAATCCCTTGAACATGCTCGCAGTCGAGGTGCGCACATATTAGCTGAGGTAAGCGGATATGGGAGCACAAATGATGCCTTTCATATTTCCGCACCATCTGAAAACGGCTTAGGAGCAGCTCTCTGCATGCGCCAGGCTCTAGACCATGCTGGTTTAAAACCTAACGAAATCGACTATATAAACGCTCACGGCACCAGCACACTGCTCAACGATAAAAGCGAAACAGCAGCCATAAAAACAATCTTTGAGGAACATGCCTACAATATTCCAATTTCCTCCACAAAATCTGTTACCGGACATCTATTAGGTGCCGCTGGTGCATTAGAAGCGATCATCGCCATCAAAGCAATTCAAGATCAGATCATACCCCCAACAATCAATTATGAGACGCCTGATCCTGAATGCGACCTGGATTACGTCCCAAACGTCTCCCGGCCTGCAGTGATAAACCGGGTAATGTCAAACTCATTCGGATTTGGTGGTCACAACGCCACGGTCATACTTAGCCGATATACCCCAAATCAGTATGAAAAAGACAACAAAATGTTGAATGAGAGGGGGTCAGTTTGACAAGGTACGCACACATCACCGGATGGGGAATGGCTGTCCCTGAAAAGATCCTCTCCAATGGCGAATTGAGTTCCATGGTAGAAACCAGCGATGAGTGGATCATTTCCCGAACTGGCATTCGCGAACGCCGTATCGCCGCCCCTGACGAGACTACAGCTTCATTAGCAGCAGATGCAGCAATAAAAGCACTCAGTGTTGCTAATTTAAGGCCCATTGATGTTGATTTAATCATCGTTTCGACATCTTCCCCCGAACATATCTTCCCTGCCAGTGCTTGTCTGGTGCAAGACCAAATCGGAGCGATAAAAGCTGGAGCTTTCGATCTTTCCGCAGCATGCAGTGGTTTTATTTTCGCCTTGAATATGGCCACCCAGGCGATTCGCTCTGGATCCATAGAAAATGCATTGATAATCGGTGCAGAAACACTCTCCAGGTTTGTGGACTGGAAAGATCGCAATACTTGTATTCTCTTTGGCGATGGCGCTGGTGCATTCGTCTTGCAGGCAGACGATGAACCTGGCGGTGTCCTATCAGCAGTGATGCACTCTGATGGATCTGGTGAAGACCTTCTTTCCCTCCCCGCCGGCGGCAGTCGCATTCCCACCTCCACCGAATCAGTCAAAAACGGGCTGCATTACATTCATATGAACGGTCGCGAAGTGTTCCGTTTTGCTACTCGCGTGATGGTCCAAGCCACGCGCGAATCATTGGAAGCAGCTGGTCTTGAGCTAAATAATATCCAGCTGCTCATCCCTCACCAAGCCAACCAACGGATCATAGAAACCGCTGCTCGCGGATTGGATTATCCACTCGAACAAGTCGTGATCAACTTAGATCGCTATGGGAATACTTCTACGGCTTCTATCCCTATCGCAACTTGTGAAGCTATTGAACAAGGTCGCTTAAAGCCAGATGACAATGTGGTATTTGTGGGGTTTGGCGGTGGGCTAACCTGGGGAGCTGCGGTTGTTAAATGGACCTCTCCTTTCCCAGTCCGTTTCAAAGTAAGACCGGGCAGATATCGATATCTGGCGCGCTTAAGATCCTGGCTCAGCAAGCTGCGCAGAACCCTCGAGGGCTTGATCTGGGGACGTGGATAGTTCTATCGGATGCGACCACCAAACCCAAATTGGCTAACGTTAGAACGCTGTTAGAAAATCGACCTGTGAACCTCCAAATTTCCCCGTCTAGCCTAAGAGGTTGGTATAATTAATTTGGTATATATAATAAATAATAAGCGGGTGTGTCACCTGGCTTGGAGGTTTTAGTGAATTCGACACGCAACCGTTCATCAATGATTTATCTACTTCTCTTTGTGGCCATTATTGCGATGGTTATTTATCAATTTTCCCAGCAGGCTACAGCCCAGGAAAAATTGGCCCTGAATGAAGTAGCTGCCGACATACAGGCAAATAGAATTTCTCGTATTACTGTGGATGACAACCGCCTCCTGGTGATATACACAAATGGGACTGAAAACACCTCCCATATGGCTTCGAATGCTACTCTGACAGAACAGTTAAAAGATTTCGGTGTCACTACTGATCAGCTGGTTGCATCCAATATAAGGATCGAATACCGCCCCCCAAGTGCCTGGTTAGGTGTATTTACAGCCTTGGGGTATTTCATTCCTTTTTTGCTGCTTGGTTTGGTATTCTGGTTCGTCTTTCGCCAGGCTCAGGGAAGTAACAATGCAGCCCTATCTTTTGGAAAATCAAAGGCGCGCATGTTCTCCGGCGACCACCCGACGGTCACCTTCCAAGATGTCGCCGGTGTTGAAGAAGCCAAAGAGGAACTTTACGAGGTAGTAGAGTTTCTGCGTGAACCGGAGAAATTTATCTCTCTCGGCGCACGCATACCTAAAGGTGTTTTGCTGGTTGGCCCCCCTGGGACAGGAAAAACTTTACTGGCAAAAGCTGTATCCGGGGAAGCAGGTGTGCCGTTCTTCTCAATTTCCGGATCTGAATTTGTGGAAATGTTTGTCGGTGTAGGCGCCAGCCGTGTCCGTGACTTGTTTGAACAAGCAAAACGTCACA
>JACUUU010000377.1 GCA_014859065.1 Anaerolineales bacterium | reverse complement strand
CGCTAAGCTATCCTCCCAAGAACAGGCTGATGCGCTGGATATCCGCGTGGGTGTTCTGAATGCAGTAGCTCACCTGGGTGGAAGCCTGCCGTCTTTATATTTGTGGGAATTGGCTCAAGAAACCGCAGCCCAAGTGCCGGGAATACGGGGCGTCGTCAACCGCATCGCGGCACCCGGCGCCCCAGCACCATCTCGGATCATCCATCTCGATCTGCCACCGGGATGCTCTTTGAAGGAATCCTAATGAATGATAAGGAGAAATCTAATGAAAAACAACCATAAACTCGGAACGATTCTGGCTGTAATTGGAATCATCACCGGATTATTAATCTTGTTCATCATGGCCAGTATTTACAACCCAACCATGGAAGGAAAAATATTAGGTGGACGTCCCGATGAAGCCGTAACTGTGCAGATCGTCTTTGCTATCCTCGGCTGGCTGGGTGTATCTGCTGGGGCAATCTGGGGAATGGTGCTTTTTGGCTTTCTTACTCGCCAAAATTGGGCTTGGTTTTGGGGCACAGTCGCTGCAACGATCCAAATCCTTGCCGGATTCTTTCCGATCATTCCACCTGCCAGCATTGGACTTCCTACCCCAACCATCTGGATATTCCTGATCGCCTTTATTCTGTGGTTTGGGATGCTTTTCATCGGTGGTGTTGAGAAAAAAATTGTAGCTTTAGCCTTTGTGAGCGGCCTTGCATACGTATTGACCTATATGGATGGTGTAGGCGCCATTTCACGCTACCAGACAGTCGATGCCAGCTTTGCCAACGGCATGTATGCCATGGGGCAAATGGTCAACTGGTGGGGCGCTGCAGCCTGGGCGGTTTTCATTTTTGCATTGATCAAACGCAAACCTTGGGCGCTGCCATTGGGTATCTTTGCTGCATTAATGTCCATGTTTGGCGGTTATCCGGTTGGGGTCACCGATTTGATCAGGTTGGAACGTTTCTCATTGTTCCTGCCTGCTCCTATCATCAGCACCATCCTGTTGATCGTGTTCCTGCTACCAGGTATGCGTAAGCTAATTGAAGGAAAGGATTAAATCCAGCCTTATAACTGTCGCGTATTTAACTGGTAAAAAGTTTGAACAGGATCAAAAATGTTTGACTTTTGTCATTGCATTTATCAAGCGAAGCTGCCATAATCCAGGCACGGACAAATGTATTTTCACATGGTCTGTTGTTCAGTCTCTAAACTAATGTCGTAATTGTTGGGGGCTGCCACCAGATCTCACTATCATCGGAGGCATATGCATGCTAGGACTTACAAAACAGTTTGATTTCCTCTTCCGATCCACCCGCGGGTTGATCCTGGTAGCGATTGCAGTGGTCTCCTTGATGACCGCCATCTGGGGCACCCTTTCCGGTCCTATGGTGGAATGGGGTGTCAGGGATGTCACGGTGCGGGTGCTCGGTATGGAGATGGTACAAGCGCAACGCGAAGCTCGCATTATCATTCTCTACCACACCATCGCTAACACCATCATAGCCATCGAAGTTTACATGATCACCCGTTTACTGCCAATGAAACGGCATGAACAAACCGTCATCAACGCCACAATCACCATTGGTTACCTGATCTCAGTCATCTTCGGCATGTTGTTCGCTTATTGGGGACAGAACTTCCTCTTCCACGGGGTTTTCCTGTTAGGTCAATCGCTGGTCTTTTTCGCGGGCATACTACTGGCAGCCGCTCTCTGGCCCTGGAAGAAAGAATACCGTCTGGAAAGGGGTTCCCCCTACTCCCATACCAAAGGTGGATTGAACCTGGAACGCACAGCCTTTTTCACTATGGCAGTTGCCACCCTGGTCTCAGCTACATTTGGCGCCATCACCGGCTCCTATTGGGGACAAGGTCATGAGACCTTTTTGGCAGAAGACCTGATCCGGATTCCTGAGAAAACCATCCTGCAAAAAGCCATTATCGGTCACCTACACATCATGCTTACACTGATCGCCATCGCCATAACCCTGATCGTGGGTCGCTGGATGGACTTCAAAGGCATTTTACACAAGATGGCTATGCCATTGATGATTTTAGGCACCATAATCACCACAGTTGGCGCATTGTCAGTTGTGTGGATAGAAGCGGCACATACCATCATCTATGTCGGTTCGGTCTTTGTCCTACTGGCCGGGCTTTTCTATGTTATCTTCGCCTGGGACAAGATCATTAAGGACCGTATCGCCGAATTGGGCATCGAAAAACCAGGTGCATGGCAGAAAATCAAAGCTTTGCTTCACGATCCAATCAAGTTTGGGCCCGGCTGGCAGATGGTCTTCATGAATTTTACGGTCAGCTTTGTGGGTATCTTCATGGCTGTCAGGTTAACCGAGATTTTCCGTGTCTGGCCGCACCGGGAAGAGCGCATCATCCTGACCGGGCACTGGCATATCCTCTCCGGCTTGATAGCCACCATCATTCTATTTTATTACATTGATCTTTCTGGGGTGAAAGGCTGGGCGCGCAAATGGCTTGGCTGGTCGGTCATACTCATGTCAAACCTGGGTTTCGGGGCTGTGACCGTGTTCTCGATGAAGCGTTTGTTCGTCTCTGAGGCTGAACAGCAGGGCATTGTCAACTGGACCATGCTGCTGGCTGATATTGGTATGGCAGCTGTGCTGACAGCCCTGGCAATTTTCTTGCTCTGGCGGTTGTATGACCTGTTCCGTGCCAAAGGTCGCTGGCATGAAGAGCTAACCGAAGAAAAGAAGCAAACTGCTCTGCAAGAAATGAGGGAAAAAGAACGCAGGCTGGAGGAATTAAAACAAACTCTCGAGGAGGTGTCCGAATGAAGCACGCCCTGGTTGCTGTTATCATCATTGCATTAGTGACCACCGCCTGTGGGCCTGCACCGGACATCGGTGCGATCACGCCACCTTACATCGATACAGGTATCGACCCCGAATCCTGGGCTCTGGTCCCAGCCGGGGAATTCCCCTACGGTCAGCACGAACATGTGACCCTGGTGGATAACGACTACGAAATCATGGTAACCCCGGTGACCAACGAACAATTCGCCAGTTACCTGAATGATGCCCTGGCATCCGGAGCAATTCGATTAGGGGAAGTTGAAGTCGAGGCTGGGGAACAGGTCTGGGTAGAAACTGGGGTAGCTGGTTTCTATCCCGGCGACCCCTTCGATGGTTATCGACACGAGGAAGAG
>JACUUU010000376.1 GCA_014859065.1 Anaerolineales bacterium | reverse complement strand
CCTGACATTGTGCTCGTTTACCATTAGCTGCTGCTCTACTATAAATGTAACGAGCAACAGGTGTGGATCCAACCATGCTGATGGCGCGAACAAATGGGTGATCGAGAATAGCATCTACAGTTCCTTTTGAACCATTGACTAAATTTATCACGCCTTTAGGCAAACCCGATTGTTCAAACAGTTGCATAATCTTCTGCATCGTCAGCGGGACTCTCTCTGAAGGTTTGACGATATATGTATTCCCACAAGCCAGCGCATAGGGCATGAACCAAAAGGGTATCATTCCGGGGAAATTGAACGGGGAGATGACAGCTGCTACACCTAAGGGCTGCCTGATCATGAATTCGTCAACCCCTGTAGCTATGTCCTCGGAGTTGTATCCCTGCATCAAGGAGGGAATTCCACATGCGACCTCAACGTTCTCGATCGCTCGGCGCATTTCTCCTTTAGCTTCTTCAAGGGTCTTGCCGCACTCCATGGTGATCGTGCTCGCAAGCTCGATAAAATTTTCTTCCATCAAGCTCTTTAACTTGAAGAGGTACTGGACGCGCTCAACCGCCGGAGTGCGCCGCCATGCTGCGAAAGCCTGGGCGGCAGCTTCTGCTGCGCTTGCGACATCCTCAGGTGGGGATAAGGGCACTAGCCCGAGCAGTTCTGCGGTTGCCGGGTTTTTCACGTCTAAGTATTCAGTGGCTGTGGATTCTCGCCACTCGCCATTTACATAATTAAGAACTTTCGTGGTTGATGTCATTTTCACTCCTAACTATCTTAGACTGTTTGATCACTGATTGACAATGCTTGTTCGATCACTTGGATACCTCCATTAAGCTGCTCTTTAGTAA
This sequence comes from Anaerolineales bacterium, assembly GCA_014859065.1. GTDB lineage: Bacteria > Chloroflexota > Anaerolineae > Anaerolineales > UBA4823 > Kmv39. Next base: position 2,331 of record JACUUU010000376.1, on the reverse strand, counting down.
TACATAGGGGTGGAACAATAAATACCATACTGGCTAATTTATTGCTCATAATGAAGGTGAATAATCCATGGTCTTTCAGAAACTTGCCTATTTCTGCCATGATATTAGCGGGCATAGGGTCTTTTGTTCTCCGGTCCTTGACCAGTTCGATGGTTGAGAATAAGCCTATGTAGCGTACATCCCCGACTGATGGGTGATTAACTTTAATTTCTTCTAGTTTTTGACCCAGGTACTTCCCCAAATTAGCAGCGTTTTCGAGTAGCCCATCTTCTTCATATACTTCGAGCGTTGCCACTCCAGCAGCACAGGCAAGAGGATGTCCGCTGTAGGTCAAACCACACCATAGCATCTTATCTTCAAAGAAATCCGCAATCGTATCTGAGACGATCACCGCGCCAAGAGGCACATACCCGGCTGTAAGCCCTTTGGCCGTTGTAATCATGTCTGGAACAACATTCCAGTTATCTACAGCAAACCATTTTCCGGTTCTACCCCAGCCACTCATCACCTCATCGGAGACGAGCAGGATGTCGTACTTATCGCAAATTTCGCGGATGCGAGGCCAATAATCATCAGGCGGGACGATCAGTCCATTCGATCCAGTCACTCCTTCCATGAATATGGCTGCAATCTGGTCAGCACCTTCATATTGGATGATTTCTTCGACATGATCAATACATTCGCGGTGGCAAGTTTCGATCGTCCAACCGAAAGGACACCGGTAACAATATGGATCTAAGAAATGGACTACCCCGGGGAGTGCAGGTTCAACGGGTAGACGTCGATAATCTCCTGTCAGGGCAATTGCTCCATGGGTGGCTCCATGGTAGGAACGATAACGAGCTAGGAGCTTATTTCGTCCGCTAAAAATGCGTGCCATCTTGATGGCATTTTCATTTGCTTCTGCGCCTCCAAGGCAAAAGAAGGTTTTCTTCAAGTTGCCAGGTGATACTTCGGCAATCTTCTTGCCTAACAGGCCGCGTGGTTTAGTGGCAATACCAGGATGGGCAAAGCATAATTGGCTTGCCTGATCCTGGATAGCTTTGATTACTTTTGGGTGTTGGTGACCGATATTCAGGTTCATTAATTGAGAAGAGAAGTCGAGATACTGTTTACCCTCAGCGTCCCAAAAATTAACCCCATCAGCGTGATCCATAGGTATTGGGTTTACTGTGTTCTGGATGGACCAAGAAAAGAAAGTAAACTCTCGATTCATTTCAACGATATCGTGACCCGAATAAGATTCATTTTTACCTGCCACAATGACCTCCAAATAAGGCATTCTAGATTTGATGTGCTAGCAAATTTTGCAGGATTCCATTACTTGAGTCTGCTGCAAATACGACCTGGCTAATTTTATCATTTCACAGTTCAAGTTTACCTACCATCAATTTGTGAAACATCTTTTTATCCTTGGTAAAATTAGCCGGGATGATTGGCTCATTACTAAAATTACATTGGAGGAAAATCAATGGAAAAACAACGTGTTATCATCATGGGTGCTGCTGGCAGAGATTTTCACAATTTCAACCTTTATTTTCGCGGCAACCAGGACTATGAAGTAGTTGCCTTTACCGCAACCCAAATCCCAGATATCGAAGGGCGCACTTATCCTGCTGAATTGGCGGGTGCACTCTATCCTGAAGGCATCCCGATCTATGCTGAAGGTGAACTTGAAAAGTTGGTCAAAGAATTATCGGTTGATCAGGTCGTTTTTGCTTACAGCGATGTGCCCCATGAATATGTGATGCATAAAGCCTCCCTGGTGCTGGCAGTCGGGGCAGATTTCCGCCTCATGGGAACTAAAAACACCCAACTTAAGTCGCAAAAGCCGGTTGTATCCGTCTGTGCGGTGCGGACAGGCAGTGGAAAAAGCCAGACCACTCGCCGGGTTTCCTTGATCCTGCGTGATATGGGATTTAAAGTGGCTGCTGTCCGTCACCCAATGCCGTATGGTGACCTGGTCAAGCAATCAGTGCAGCGTTATGCAGATTACGAAGACCTGGTGAAACATGAATGTACCATCGAAGAGCGCGAGGAATACGAACCGCATATCGATAATGGGATCCTAGTTTTTGCCGGTATCGACTATGAGAAGATCTTGCGCCAGGCTGAGCAAGAAGCTGACATCATCTTGTGGGATGGGGGCAATAACGATTTACCTTTCTTCGTGCCGGACTTTCAGATTGTGGTCGCAGACCCCCACCGGGTAGGACATGAGCTCAGCTACCATCCCGGTGAGACCAACACGCGCCTGGCCGATGTCTTCGTAATCAATAAAGTTGACACAGCCGACTCGGACTCAGTCATCCAGCTGCGTGAAAACCTGCG
>JACUUU010000036.1 GCA_014859065.1 Anaerolineales bacterium | reverse complement strand
ATGCCGATGATGTCATCCGGACCTTTTCCTGCAGCTTTCAGGTAGGTCTCCATGGTTGCGGTTAAGCCACCATGATCCGTCACAACCAGCTTGACATCCGGGTGGGAGGAAACATAGCCGGCAAAGGTGGGGCTGCCAGCGGGAGGATCCGCATTGGTAGCGGCATCGATCTCAATGTAGTCCACGACCATGCCAGCTTCTTCAAGGGCATCAATGACACCCTGTGTGCGTAAGCCTCGGGTGGGCTGTGACAGTAAGCCCCAAACCATTGCCCGTTCGCCAGCTTGTAGATTGAAACGGGATACCGCCTCAACGCCTAATGCATAGCCAGAACCATACAAATCCTGACCGACGTAGCCAAAGCCCTCGCCTTGGTAGCGGGCCTGGATGCGCTCCAGAGTCGTGTTTTGGCTGGTCACCTGGATACCTAGAGCAAAGGCATCATCAACCAGGGCTTCAAAAGCATCCTCCCCAGGGTGTCCCATGATGGCGATCCCATCGGGCTGAGTGGCGACTGCTTCCCTGAACTGAGAGATCATTCTCTCGGGATCCCAGTCGGAGAAAACGTACTCTACCCTGGGACCCAGATCGGCTTCAGCTTGTCTGGCGCCGTTGTAAACGTTATTAGCGAAAACGCCGCCAGCAGGTCCGCCGGGGAAGAAGACGATCCTGACATCGCTGCACCAGTTTCCGGTTTCAGCCGGTTCCTGGCCGGGTTCCGTTGTCGGGGTTGGTTGTGCACAACCTGCAAGCAGTATTGTAGTAGCGAGCAGCAGGGCGATAAATACTCTGATACGGGAAGTTCTTAAATTCATCGAACTCTCTCCTTAGATTAAGTAGATTAATTGATTGTTTCAAAACACTTTCGCTTTGTAAATATCGGTTTTAGAAGTTGCTTTTAGGGACTTTGGGTCGAGGTTCAGGAGCTTACCTGGATATTGGAACTGGTTTTATCCATCCCAGCTGCCTCCTGGACTCTTGGACGAGTGAGATCCTGATACCCCTGGCGTTTCACCTCCTTTGCTATAAGAGAAGCCAGTATTAATATCGATTTTCAACTACTTTACTACCGGCTACAGGCAACAGAAAGGCGGAACACACCAATTGTTATCGTTACCGGTAACGATAACAGCGTATAGAATAATTCTGCGAAATTCAAGTGATTAATGTCATATACCTGGGCGACGAATGTCATATGACCTTACTGAAGGCCCCCACACGCCCCTGACTGGATCTCAACGGCAATCACAGAGGGTTCTCCCTCCCCCATGAGCGCAGTTTGCGAAATGGGGGAGGGCAGGGGTGGGGGCGCATTTCCCTCACCATAACCCCACCCACACAGGGTGTCGTCCTGAAGCGCTGTCAACGTTCTTAGTTTGTTGGCGCTGAAGGACCTCTGCGGCGATGGTTACCTCAAATACCTTGACAGGCACTTCGATATCCCTGCAATGGTTATATAAAATCAGCGTTCTAGAGGCCCTTCGCCTGCCTATTATTGGAACAGGGTGACTGGATCAAAACGGCTCAGGGCGACACACAGGGGGATCGGTGTACCCGCAATGGCAGTTTACTGCTTGTAGTTTCAGCTGCCCTCCGCCTGCCCCCACCCGCACAGGGTGTCGTCCTGAAGCGCAACCAACGTTCTTGGTTGGTAACCGCTGAAGGACCTCTGCGGCGATGGTTACCTCAAATACCTTGACAGGCACTTTGATCTCCCAGCAGTGGCTAAATTAAATCATCATCTAGAAGCCCCTCGCCTTCTCCCTCCCCCATTTCGCAAACTGCGCTCATGGGGGAGGGCTGGGGTGGGGGCGCATTTCCCTCACCATAACCCCACACCGCTACGCGCATTTCTTTCTGAAAGAAACTCTAACATGTCTCTGCGAGCGTTTTTGCGCTTAGTGAAACGACGCAGTCTCCACCCATATCATTCCGAGTTACCGCGCTAAAAAAAGCCCATCATTTTCCAGGCGATATTCAATCCAATCCTCTTCTGATGCGAAACCAATCAGCACCCCAGCTGGTTTGCCATGTCGGGTGATCACGATTTCTTCTTTTTCAACCAGGCGCAAATATCCTGACAAGCGGTCTTTTACTTCAGCGAATTTTACCTGTTTCATATATTTATCTCTATCATAATCCTAACAATTCCGAAACCTATAGACAACCAAATAATCTTCAGGGGATAATCTCAAATTGATCAACAACATTTGGATTATAATAGGCAAAAATAGGAGAGATTTACGGTTATGAATGTCTTATTATGGATCTTACAAGTTCTTTTAGCAGTTTATTTCCTTTTCACCGGCGTGGTGCATTTCGTGCTGCCGCCGGGCTTGCCTGACCAGATGGGTTGGATGTACGAGCTCTCCCCCACCCTGCACTACATCAGTGGCGCAGCCGAGATCCTGGGTGGCCTGGGTTTGATCTTGCCGGGCATCACCAGGATCAAGACCTGGCTTACTCCCCTGGCTGCTGCCGGGCTGATGGTGGTCATGATCCTGGCTGCCTTCTGGCACTTGCCACGTGGGGAATCCCTCAACATTGGCATGAACCTGGTCATGGTACTGCTGACCGGCTTCGTGGCTTATGCGCGCTGGAAGGTGAAACCACTCTAACAAAATAGAATCAATTACAAATCCACCTTTTCAGGTATATAATTAGCAGGACAGAGAACATATTCTCGGATTATGGTTTTCTGTTAGGGAGGGTGCTATGAAAATTTATGGGGGTAGATTGGTTGCCAGGACGATCAAACGATTTGGCGTGCGCCATCTCTTCTCGCTCCCCGGCCACCAGATATTATCGGTTTATGACGCCTGCCTGAATGAAACCATTGACCTGATCTCGACCCGTCACGAAGCCTCGGCTGTCTTTATGGCTCAAGCGCTCTCTTTCGCGGAGCGTGAAGCGCGGGTGGTCTTGCTTGCCGGCGGTCCAGAGCTGACCAATGCCCTCACCGCCATCGCCCAGGCGTACTACTCCAACACACCTCTGGTGGTGATCTCAGGCACGAACACATTCAAGAAGCGTGACAAAGGCTTCCCACAGGACATGGATCAGCTGCAGGTTGTGCGTCCGTTTACTAAATGGGCACGCACCTGTCATGACGTCTATCGCATCCCTGAATACATCGCTACTGCTTTCCGTTACGCCGCGCGGGGGCGACCGGGACCAACCTATGTTGAGATCCCCTACGATGTGCTGGAGACTAAGGTCGATTTCAACGCGGTATCCTTCCCCACTAAACCCAAACAGCTGCGCCCATGCGGAGACAAAGACTCTCTAGAAACCCTGGTGAGTATGCTGGAAAAAGCCAGGCGCCCGGTTGCCATAGCCGGCAGCGGCGCCCTTTGGTCCGGGGCCGAAGCCGAGCTGCAGACTTTCATTGAAAAGACTGGCATCCCTTTGACGCTGGCAAGTGCAGCTCTGGCAATGCCATTTCCTGCCCAAAAGGTCTCCAGCAATTTCGGCATCATCCGGCCTTTCAGGGAGACTGTGGCAGAAGCGGATTTGATCCTTCTGTTGGGCACCCGCATGAATTTTGGGATCGGTTTCGGTCAGGCGCCTTTCTTCACTTCCGCCCAGAAAATCGCCCAGATAGACATCCATCCTGAAGAGATCGATACAAACCGCCCGATTGACCTTGGTATTACGGGGGATTTGAAAGCTACACTGGCCGCGCTTAATGATATGCACATCTCCATGAAATCGCTCGCTGGCTGGCACCAACAGGTAAGCCAAAAAACGCGCGCGTATGAAGCCGAACTGCGTCCCCTGGCAGAATCCAACACTTGTCCAATCCACCCGCTGCGCCTGGTCAGTGATCTCGAATCGCTGCGCTCCGATGATTCTTTCCTGGTTCTGGATGGCGCCAATTCGATACTTTGGGCTTTGATGGCAGCCAAACCCCATCCCGAAGGTGGGGTCCTCATTTCGTCTCTTGGGGAGCTGCAAGCCATCGGTGCAGGGGTCCCACAGACGATCGCCCTCAAACGCCGCTTCCCCCAACGACAGATCATTCTGCACACTGGTGATGGTTCGTTCGGTTATGGCTTGGTCGAGATGGAAACAGCGCTGCGCTACAACATCCCCATCGTGGTGGTCATCCATAACGATCAGGGCTGGGGGATGACTCGAGACATGCAGATTGATTTTTTCGGGAAGGACCGAGAGATCGGCAACCAGCTTGGCGTGGTGCGTTACGATCGATTGGTTGAAGGTTTTGGAGGGCACGGTGAGTTCGTCCAAAAACCTGACGAGTTAAAGCCAGCACTAGAGAGAGCTTTGGGGGTAGGCAAGCCGGCCTGCGTAAACGTGTTGGTTGATCCGCTGCCCAAGAGCCCCGGCTTGAAGACTTTCATGCTCATGGAAGTGATGCTGGGTAAAGAGACCTATCTCGACCGCATTCCCCTATGGATGAAGAAGCTGCGGGCGGTGGGATTGGAAGGGTTAGCCACCAGGATGATGCTGCAAAACCTGGACCACAGGCTGCATAACGAGTTGAAGGGCAAACAATAATATAAAAATTTCTGCTCATCTTTAGGCAACCTTGTAATGCAAGAGTTGCGTTTGAGCTTGATCGTCAAGCATGGATATTTGTCTATAATTTTCTGGTATTTTTCCATATTCGATATAAGAAGAGGTAAAATCATACCTGGAGGCTGTTATGACCACGCGAAATATTGTTATTGAAATTCCGGAAAAGGTACTTCTGGCTGAGAAGACGGATGAAGTCACTTTTGCACGTGAGTTGCGAATCCTTGCTGCTGTAAAATTGTACGAAATGGGGCGGTTGTCATCTGGTCGTGCAGCTGAACTTGCAGGCATGTCACGTGTTGAGTTCTTATTGATTTTGGGACGATACAATGTTTTCCCATTCCAATCAGAGTTGAGCGACCTGGAAAGCAAACGGACATCCCTTAGCCGGTAGGCTTGATACTTTCCCCCTAACTTCCACTCCAAAATTAATTTTTCTTCGATCAACGCCGGGATATTGACTCTCTCCCCATTATCGGCAGCGTACACAGGCTGAAGACAACTCCTCACAGCAGGTACCCCTCGACCAATAGAACCATCCCAAAGGTAAACAGCAGGCAGCAGAGAAAGAATTACTCATGAGCTACGCTCGCCCCTGCCCATGAATGAAATTGGGGCTTATTCTCTTAAGAAACTCAGATGATCGGACATTTAGGTAAGCCTGGGTGGAGATTGATTCGCACAGGGCGCTCTTAGAGATTGCTTCGGTCGTTGCACTCCCTCGCAATGACATTTTGTCATTTTGGGTTGAAGAGCGGTAAAACTCTGTGGAGTTACTCGCAAAGACATAACGGGGTTTCTTCTGGTTAGAAGATTGCGCAGCAGTGTGAAGTTACTCCTAAGAAAAGAGTACCAGGCCGGGCCGCTAGCGCATTGTCCCAGGTTAAATCAGGACGTTTTTAGGGACGCCGGCCCCATGACAACGGGACAGCCGTTCCCGTATACTTCGTTGCGTGAGACACAATCAAAGGAGGTAGATCATGAAGGTGTTAAAACGCATCATTTATATACTGGGTGGGCTGGTTGGATTGCTGCTGGTGGCTGTCGTCGGTCTCTATTTTGTTGCCAACTGGCGCCTCAACAACCCCACGGCCAGCGGCCGACCGGTGCAAATACCCACCAATGCAGCCGTCATTGCACGCGGTGAGCACCTGGTGCACGCCGTGACAGATTGCGCCGGCTGCCACGGCAACAACCTGGAGGGCAAAACGTTACTGGACGACCCACAACTCGGCTACATCGCGGCATCTAACCTGACCCGCGGTGCCGGAGGTGTGGGTGCCTCCTTTACCCTAGAAGATTGGGAACTGGCTATCCGTCACGGTATCGGCGGGGACGGCCGCGCACTGGGAGCCATGCCTTCCCATCATTATGCTCACTTGAGCGACGCCGACCTGGGGGCAATCCTGGCCTACATCCAATCAGTTCCCCCGGTAGACCATGAACTGCCGCCGCGCCAGCTCAGCTTTATTGCCACCCTGCTCTTCGGCACGGTAGCCTACGGCGACCTGCCTGTAACCCTCATTGAGCATGCCACGGTGGGTGGAGACGCGCCGCCAGAAGGGGTGACTGTGGAGTACGGCCAGTACCTGGTCGACATTGCCACCTGTGGTGACTGTCACGGCGCTGACCTGAGAGGCCGCTCGCCCAAAGAAGCAGAGACCGGTCCTCCGGCTGGGCCTAACCTGGTAGCCGCAGCCACCTGGAGCGAGCAGGAATTCATCACGACCATGCGCACCCGGCGCACGCCAAGCGGGCGGCAGCTTAGTGAAGAGATGCCCTCTGCTTACGGAGGCATGACCGACGCGGAGCTGCAGGCTATCTGGCGCTATTTACGACATTACTTTACACAATAGGTGGAGCATGAACACACGCATCTTTTTAGCAACCACCGGCAAGGGCATAGCCCGCGCCATAAGCAGGGATAATGGCAACTGGCAAATAGAGACCTCTCTCGCAAGCCAGACCGCGCGCTGCCTGGCGGCCGACCCCTTAAACCCCAACATAGTCTACACGACCGTTGATGGGCAAGGCATCCTGCGCTCCCACGACCAGGGCCAAAACTGGCAGGTCGTGGGCAATCCTGGCTACGATGTGCGTTCCCTGGCGGTCAGTCCCCACCAGCCTGGTTTACTGTATGCCGGCATCAGACCGGCCGGCGTCTGTGTTTCGCAGGATGGCGGTCAGAGTTGGTCGGAGCTGGATGGATTTCGTCGTATTCGAGGGCGCCGGCTGTGGCGCTCCCCCGCCGAACCACCCGACTGGCGGGCATACGTAATGGGCTTAGCCGTCTCTCCTTCCGATCCCCAGGTTATTGTGGCCGGGGTAGAGTTTGGTGCCTTGGTACACAGCGATGACGGCGGCCGCACCTGGACCAACCACCGCAGAGGAGCGCTGCGCGACTGTCACTCGCTCACCTTTCATGCTACCAACGGTGACTGGGTGTATGAGGGAGGCGGGGGCGGCGCGGCCGTTTCCCGCGACGGCGGCCTCACCTGGCAGCGGCCCAAAACAGGGCTGGAACGAGGCTACGGATGGGCCTGTGCCGCTGACCCCAAACGACCGGAAGTATGGTACCTCTCCGCCTCGCACATGCCCTCGCTGCTGCGCGGCCAGTTTGAACCACCAGCCCACGTGTATGGCAAGTCCAACGCCGCCATCTACCGTTCGTCAGGTGGTGCGGCCTGGGAAAAGTTGAACGGCGGTCTACCCGACCCCCTCAATTACATGGCTAATGCCCTGTTTACCGATCCCAGCGCGCCTGGTCACCTGTATGCCGGGCTTGCCAACGGTGAGGTATGGCAGTCGGCTGATTTCGGTGACAACTGGCAAAAGCTGGACTTCAACCTGGGTGCTGTCTACCGCCTGTTGATTTTGTCATGAGTCTGCTCACCCGGCCCATATATCCCTGCGCGATTGCCTATCGGGCAGGGATACTCGATTTACAAGGAAGCTAAGGATGGTTACCGATTCATTTTATCGCCTGCCCGGTTGGGCAGCTAACCTGATCGCTGCCGTGCCGGTTTATCCAATATGGACTGCCTGGTTTGGCCACCTGCTGCTGGCAAACAGGCTTAACCCGCTTACGGAATGGACGAGTTGATATCAACAAAAACCAGCACCGCTTCCTTCCCGCTCTCTGGCGCGCTGGCCGGCACGGGGTCAACTATCGTCTTTGCAGCCATCCATCACGCACTCATCAGCGACATCTGGTTCTCGCTGGTTCCGATGCTGGTCGCCGGCGCATTGTGCGGCCTGTGCCTGGCCTGGAGCTTTGGTCGCCTGTTCCGGCCACCTTCAATTGCTTCGTGGTTGTTCTACAACCTGGTCTACGTTGCCCTATTCTTTTTGCTAGGCATTGCTTCCTTAATTTTCCTGGAGCCCGTGACCACCATCGCCGAGTTGGTAGCTGCCAACGAAGCGCCGCACGAGCTCATCCGCCAGGCGCTGCCATTGACCTTGGGTTTTACCATCACTGCGGCTGCCCTCATCAGCTTCTTGTGGGGACGAAACCCACTCGACGTGGCTGCAGTGCTGCTGACGTGCATCGTCCTGGTGAGCCTGCTGGGGCTGAATGTGTCCGTCTTAGGACTGGTTCAGCTGACCAGCGGGTCATTCTCTCTGGTTGCCATGCTGTTTGGCCTTATCGTAGCTCTCAACGTGGCCTACCTGGCTCTCTTCCTGCTCATAGAACGACTGTAAAACAATTCTGCATTTTATCCAAATAGGAGACAAGAACATGAACTCACAACGCTTGACTGGTATTTTATTAATTCTCGGCGCAATTAGTTTCCTGGTTGCTGCCTTCATGCCCCTTTCAATGGCCGTTTATGCCGAACCATCGCCGGAAAAGCGGCTGGAGAATATTGAAGCCGCAGGCATAGTATGGCACATTCAACATATCTTGTTTGCCACCGGTATCCTGGTTACCATCGCCGGGGTAGTCCTGGTTGCCGCTTATTTTCAGCGCCAATCGCCTTCCATCTGGCTTTTACCGGCCGTGCTGGCTTTCGTCGCCAGCGCATTGCCAGCCATTGCGTGGCTTTACCTAAGAGCAGTCGACCCCCAGGGGTGGACAGCCGGACAACAACCCACCTGGACCTTCTTAAGTTACACCTTTTTGACGCAAGTCGGCCTGCTACTGTTGGGCTTTGCCTGGCTGAAAGGCACCCTACCTCGCTGGCCAGGCTGGCTGATGGCAGGCGGTGCTGCGCTTCTCTTCATTCTCACGGTGATTACCGGGGACATGCCGCCGTTTGTTTATTATCTGCCGACGTTAATCGCTGGCGTCATATTTTACCGCAGAGGCTGAGGGTAACACCGATCAGCAGGATTAGGGGGTTGACTGTAATTAGGCTTACAGGATCCATCAATCCTAATCTCAAGGAGCAGCCGATCTGGAGCTTGCCGGTTCTGGTCGTTGCTGCCGTCTTACCGCTGCTAGGCATCTATGCCCAGGTTTACCGCTATCGCTATAAAGCCACGACCACCGAGCAGCAGCAAACCAAGTGGGCGGTTTTCGGTCTTGGTCTCTGGATGGGCTACATCCTGGTTTCAAACGGCTTGTTTTTCTACCTGGAAAGCCTGCCGCCCTGAACGCCACGGCCCTGGTGGACGCCGTTCACCGCGTTGGGCTGTTGGCTGTCGCTCAACATCTTGCCAGTGACGTTGGCTATCGCCGTCTTGCGTTACCGCCTGTGGGATATTGATGTAGTTGTCAACCGCACCTGGTCTATGGGACCTTAACAGCCTGCGTTATCGCCATTTATACCCGGCTGGTGGGTGGCATTGGCGCGCTGTTTCAGACACAGGTCGACTGGTTGGTAGCTCTGATAGCCACCATCATTGTGGCTATCCTCTTCCAACCTTTGCGTGAACGACTGCAGACCCGCGTCAACCGGTTGCTGTATGGCCAGCGCGACGAACCGTTTGAGGTGCTGGCACAACTGGGCCGGCAGCTGGAAGCCAGCCTGTCGCCGGAAGGAGCGACGCCGGACTGTAGCTTAATTTCATTGGATACCCAGCCCTGCTTACTGCTGGCAACGCGGGCAGAAATAACAGGCGCCTCCCAAATACTGTATCTTTTCGATTTCACCAGCACATGTAGGGCAGGGGCGCTCCTGGGCGTGCTTGTCCATCAGGCGCACGTAACCTCCCGGATTATTGAACAGGTCGTATTCGTCATAACGCCCGCCTTTATCTGTCACCTCCTTCACGGTGTCCACAATGGCGTGGAAAAGGACTGCCCGTTGGTCTGCACTTAGATCAACCAGCGGGTGCCTGGGGTGCAGGTGCGCCTGGAAAAGGATATCCTGGGCGATGGCATTACCCAATCCGGGGATGATCTGGTCCTGGGTTAACAGCGACTTGGCACTGCGTTTTTCACCCTTTATCAGGTCGTCCAGCAGGGCATTGAAATATTCCAGGGTGAACTCCGCTTCAATAGGGGTGGTCTTCATGCCTTTGACATACTTGCGGTTTTGCTCCTGTCCCTGTTCATACAGCTCCATAGCACCCCACATCTGGGTAGTGACGGTGAAGAAGGATTCGTCCTCAAACCGGATATACAGGTGGTACTTCTTGGGTAGCTTTGACCCAGGAGCATGGTAGAGCATCTTTCCCCCACATTCTCCCAGCACCAGGGTGTATCCGGGCTCAAATGCCAGGAACAGCCATCTCCCCTTGATCCTGGCTTCCCCAATGGTCTTGCCTCTGGTCAGATGTTCGAACTCCTCATTGCTGCGGTTGTACCACACAAACTTATGCGGGCTGTTCCCTAACTGCCCGCGCGTGATGATTTTTCCTTTTAAGGTGGCATTCATCTGGTTTGCTATGGTGATAAATTCGGGTAATTCAAACATCGCTCTTCTCCAAAATGGTTAAATTGGTATTGATTGAATTAGGAAACCTGGATCTGCCCACAAAATCCAGCATGAAAGCACCCACTATTGATGATAATCATCACTTTTATCCAGCTCGAGTATACCTTCCCTAAATGTTTCATCAGCCTCTCATATCTGGAAGGTGATCCAGACTGAGCAGATAACACTACGATGAAGAGAGCTGCTAACGGGTCAGCAGTTTGAAAGCGAACTGACGACCCATACCCTGCCCAAAAGCTAAGGTTAGCCACAGGTTGGCGATATGGTCCACCAGGTGCACCTGGTCGATACCCCCAACCCGAACAGGATTCAAGCCGACATCGCGGATCAACCCCTCCACGATATCCTGCGCATCGCCGGCAGCACCACAGTAGAACAGGTCAGCCTGTTGATCGCCGTAACGCGGGTTTTCGAAACTCTCCCATCCCAAACTGTTGAAGGCTCGCAAGAACTGGGCTTCTGGCGCATGTTCAGCAAACAAAGCCAGGCTGTTTAAAGGACCACCGTCCATGCGGTTGGTGGCATCGATCACGATTTTCCCGTTCAGCCCCTGAGCGTGAGCCTGGATTACCTGCGCCATTGCGCGACCCGGAATGGCAAATACGATAACCTGACCATACTCGATCGATTCAGCTAGCGAGCCGACCTGCGCTCCAATTTCCTTTGCCAGTGTCTTCACCTGAGGATTTTGTGTATTCCGCACCCCAAACATCACCTGATGACCGGCGCGTGCCCACTTCTTGCCCAGGGTGCTGCCAACCACCTTTGCTCCCAATACTGCCACTTTCATGATCTGCTCCTGTTTTGTGAAATAAAAACCATTAATATACACCCAATTTTAACCCCTGCTATCGGGTCAGACATTTGAGGGGATTAGAACTAGCACTCAATTAATGATGATTATAGCCTAAAGCTGGATGCAACAACATGAATGCGGGACTTGCCTATCAATCATTCTCTAAGTGGATTGTCAACGAATCTCTTCTTGGGCAAGGTATTTTTTATTGACAAAAACGAGCCAGGGGATGACATGCGCCTGCGCCAGCAAGGTCAATGCAGGTGATAGAAATAGATTTCTTGCTCTTGCCTAACTACAGCGTTATAATCCCATAGTGGTTATGATAGATAGGATACGCATATGAATTCACAAAGCCGTGCATCTATATTGCAAACGATCAAGAAAGAAAAGCCCTACCTGCGTGAGTGTTTTAACGTTGAGCGTTTAGCTCTTTTTGGTTCTTTTGCGCGCGGTGATGCTGAGGAAACCAGCGACATCGACATTGCGGTAACGTTATCTAAACCGCTTGGTTATGCTTTTTTCCAATTAGCCGATTACCTTGAAAGCAAACGAGTGTTCTCTAAATAAAGATACGATAATCTTTTGCCGACATTAGCAGAACACTTTAAGCATTGTCCAGGCATTTTAGAGCTGTAAACCTATAATAGTTTATGCCTGGACAATGCCCTTGACCGTAAGGTTGATTTAATCACCAGGACAACCCTTGAATTGTCCATTAACGATCCGCGCAGGAAGCATATTGCCAAGGAGATTGAGGAGTCGTTGATTGATGTCTAAAGGCAGGCGAGAACTTGATTTCTTACGAGATATAGAGGATGCTATTGAGCGTATCTTGGACTATACCACCGATTTTACTTGGGAAAGGTATCTAAGGGATTATAAAACCCAGGATGCGGTTGTTCGCAACCTGGAAGTGATTGGTGAAGCTACCAAGAATCTTTCAGATGAATTTCGTGTGAAGTATCCAGAAATTCCCTGGCAAGAGATGGCGGGTACGATGGATCGCCTGATGCACCATTATTTTGGTATCAACCAAGAGATTGTTTGGCAGATTGTAGAAAAAGATCTACCAGACTTGAAGAAGCAAATCGAGCAAGCAATCAACGAATTTCCAGGAAGTTGAACACCTTTTAATAGAATTCATCCTATCCATACAGGTAGATACCTGGATATCTCTTTCCCAATTGACCACACTGTTTAAAGTATTATCCGGTTTTTATCGGGGTTTTCAGGGTAAGCGGAAAAGCGCCAGGTCTGGAGGCACTATCTGTTATATAGTTCTGTATACTTATCCTGCACAAGCAAAATCAAGAATTGCTTAAACCCTATCGAAATCCAGCAGCCTATCTGTAAAATTATTGAAATATTCTAACTGGGTGGTTATAAATCAGGCTGAAATTGACGCTTGCAACATTTTGAATTGTATAAAATCCAGGTTCGAATCACGTAAAAAAAGAAGTAGTGTTCAATATTTCCACGCCAATTTGTTCCCCTTTGTCGTTCAATTCTGCAGTAATGTTTGGTCCAAGTTCAATGCTGTTGGCTTCTGGTTCCTCAGAAATAACCAGATGCAGAATATCTTCTTTCTCGATATACCTGATGCTTGTTTTATTCATGAATAAATCTACCTGTTTTCAACCTGAAGTTGCTTTGCTGGCGCGTGATCAGCTAAAGCATTCGGGAGTTTGCCTGAGCAAACCGTTATCATTCTTCGCTCAAAGCCTCTGCAATAACCAACAAATCCTCTAAATCCAGCTCGTCGTCCGCTTGAATTATGTATACGATCCCATTCTCCTCCCAAATCAGCAAATTCTGATGCTCCAACACCCAAACAGATTCGATTTTATCATTCGGCCACATTGACCCGTAACTTTCTAAGAGGCCAGTTGGTGCTGCTTCGAACCAGTACCCCGGCTGTTTGCGCACGACAACTTCATGCGTACGCGCACCGCTAACCGGGAATTCCTGGCTTTGCTCATTTAGCACCTTCAGCTGGTGAATATGCACCCTATACCACCTCTTATAAATGCCTATCACCGTGACACCATCTTGGTAATTAAACACTGACTCTGACGTCCAGGTCATGTCTCCATCAGCCGCCCAAGGTGGTTCGTATATATCTGGTTCTCTGCTTATTGGAAAGTTGCGCGGTGCAAGTACCGGAAAATCAACCTGCCTCCTGACTGCCTCCAAAGATGGTGTGACAACTGTAAAAACCTTTCGCTCTCCCGGAGTCGCTGTCTGAAGCTGATCGTAAATCTTTTCTGCTGATGTTTGCCCATCTGTGATAAACAGGTGTCCAACCTGTGCAATCACCTCCTCAGCCCAAGCTCTTAGAGGTGGGACCAGCGCAAGGCTCATCACCACTAACACCAATAACGCTGCTAAACCGAATGCCCATCGCACTTTGCGTTCGCTTGGTTTCGTTGTCCTGTAATTCGTCGTCTTTAGACGTTCCCTCACCTGCGATCGTTTCTTGCTCAAACTAGCCAGATCAGCACTCGCCAGTTCTCTTGAAATAAACAGCATTTCAACCTCTTGATGCTCTAGCTGCTCACCATAAACCTCTCCTGTTTCTAAAACCTGCTCCAAAGCCTGGTTGAAACGGTCGAACCTATCTAAACTACCCTCAACCTTATCACGCTTCCTCATTATCCACCTCCTGCCAACGTTTCCGCAAGTTGTTCAACGACCGGTATAAAATCACTCCCACATTGGATACGGAAAGCCCAGTCGTCTGAGCAATTTGTTGGTTGCTCAGCCCTGCCCCGAATTTGAGTCCCAAAACATCACGTTGGCGTTCATTCATCTCTTTCACCAACAGCATAAGCCTAGCTATTCTTTCGTTCCCGATGACAATCTCCTCAACTGTGGGGTTCGTATCCTGCAGATTGGAAGTCACAACCTCCAAAGAAAACCATCGCCTAATTTTCTCGCTTCTCAAATATTTATTCACCGAATTTCTGGCGATGGCGATCAGCCACGTAGGCAGAGAGGCTCGATCTGGTTGGTATCTGTCAATATTTTTTAGAGCTTCTTCAAAGGTCTTTACGGTTATATCGTCCGCGATCTGGGGGTCCTGCAACCGGTAGAAAACATAACTGAAAACTTGCCTGAAATGGCGGACGTAGATTTCCGCAAAGTCCTCCACTCCTGTATCAATATCCAGATCGTCATCCTTATCCATTACGGCAACTGACTTTTGTGCGTTACAATCCTGCTTTTTCATACTGACTGTCATATATTTATATTACCTTTATTTAGCCAAAAATTACATCTAAAAAAAAAGAACAACCCGGTTGAGCTGTAACCGTTTCGCCTACAGTTAGAAATCTAACTTTATATTTATTATGGGCCACCTGAGGAACATCTTTAACTACAAGAATGTTCCATTTAAACAAAATTATTAGTTTTCCTGCCATTACCGGATGCTTCTTTATGACCTGCCTTTCTTTATTGACCAGTGGGAAAGAGCTTCATGTAGACTTGCGTTCTGTCCAATGTGATTCTTAACATTGATAGCGGTTTAGACAGACTACTTACAGCATTGTCCATGGAATCTTGAGACGCATACGAGTATTAAGTTTCATCCTGGACAAGGCACTGGCACGTCTTTATAAAAAATCCAAATCGGGTTCAATAAGTAGATAGGATCATTTCACCCTGATGTTAGGCATTTCTTGTATTTCATCATTAGTTAATGCTGTTGTAAATGCTTGACAGCCTCAAACTATACTTGTATAATTTATTTAGACATTTGTCTAAATATCTAAATTAAAGGTAACAATGTTTAATCGGGAGTTTAAAGCTTTGTCAGATCCAACCAGGAGGAAGATCTTGCAGTTCCTGTCTGCGAATGACCTCACAGCTGGAGAGATTGCTGCCCATTTCAATTCGTCATGGCCGACCATATCTCACCACCTGGAGGTCCTAAAATCAGCCGGATTGGTTACTGCTGAAAGAAACGGGCAGCACATCAAGTACTCCGCAAACCTGAGCGTGATGCATGAAATCGCAGCCTGGTTTACAGAGTTTGTTGACAAACCTAAGGGGAAAAAAACTCGTGAAAAGAAGACTTAAACTTGACTGGGTCACCGTCCTCCTAATCCTGGGCAGCCTGGTAATGTGGGGACGATTCCCATTTGAAATGGGTCACCATCCTGGTTATCAATACATTCCTTTTATTGTCGCCATTGTATACTTATTAATGTTGATATCCCCTTTATTAGATCGCAAAGGGGGTCTTACTGCTAGTCTGAATGCTTATACCAATATCATAAGGGCAGTAGTCATCGCCATCTTGTTTCAATATTATGTAGGTCTGGCAGTTCATTTAGGCTTGTTATATGAAAATTTCGCCCGCTATCTCAGTTTTCCTCATGTGCCAATTGGCATTGCGCTATTACTGATTGGCAACCACCTGCCCCAAATAAAGCCTAACAGCTTTGTTGGCGTCAGAACTCACTGGACCCTAAAGGATCCTGATGTCTGGCGTAAAACGAACCGGCTGTGTGGATATTTCAGCATGCTTACCGGAATCTTCCTGATCCTTTCACCCCTACTGTTGCCGGTAAGGATGTTGTTTATTGGATTAGTCCTTATCCTCCCCATCTATGGCATGCTCTTCATTTTATATTCTTACTGGTTATACCACCGAAAATCTACAAAAATTTCATAAATCGGCATAGAATACCTATACGGAGAAATCGAGAATAGCAATGTCTGATTACCGCAATACCCAAAAAAAAGATTGGATGATCACGGCAGGACTGCTGATGCTATTTATTTCCCTGCTTGTCGTAGGAGCGATTTGGTTGGTACCGCAGTATTTTATCCTCTTTCTGGTGTTAGGGATAGCCAGCATCTTCCTGCTGGTCCGGTGGCACAACCGCACCTTCGCATATCGCTGCAGCAATTGTGAGAACGAATTTGAAATCTCTGCCCTGGTCAATTTCCTCAGTCCCCATGGCATCGACAAAGAAGGTGGTTGGAAGTATTTGAAGTGCCCCAAATGCAAGACCAGGAACAGAGCGAGGGTAATCGCCAGGGTTTAACCCAACGAGGGTCACTCAACCCGGCTCAACTTGTCGCTCACCAACCTATTCATGCTGATCCCAGCTTCTGCAGCCTCGAGCATTAAGCGGCGGTGCAATTCTGGGGGAATCCTGACCATGAATTTCCCACTAAATCGTTTGATCGAAATTGGTTCAGGGACCGGTTCTGCATTGTTCTCCAAATCTGCTACAACCTCTGCCACAACTTGACGGATACCTCTGAGTGCTTCTTCCGGTTCACCTGCCAACCAACTTAAGCTGGGGAATTCAGCACAAAGGCCGGCATATTCCCCATCTTCTTCTGACCAGATCACTCGGTATGAATACCGGTCATTTTCCATCAAAATATTCCTCCAGGAATTCAATCGCTCTCAATACCTGTCTAACCTGGTATGGTTTTGCCATTGCTCAGCTTTCTTGATTATTGATCCCTGGAACTTATCGGGTTGTAGTTATTTAAATTCGGTGACTGGGGTTACTCTGTCACCTTTCGCTGATATTCCTGATCGATCCTTTCTCGCAAAAAGGTCTTAATCAAAGACTGGTAGGGTACGTCACGTTTGTTTGCCAGTTGTCGAATTTCATCCAGCATAAACTCCGGCAATCGCAAGGAGATGGTTTTGGTGGATGGTTTAAGATTAGGAAAGATAACCCTTTTAGCCTGACGCCAATCAAGGTAATCTGAGGAATCATGGGTTGCCCAAAACTGGCGCTCCTCTTCTTCATTCTTAAATTCAGGTAATGGCTTTTTCATAGGTTTTTCTCTCTTTTCTACTCATATCTCGGGCAGATATCACCCTGATTTTGTTATTTCGGATAGTAAATGCAATAAACAAGTAGCGATCTTCGTTAGTTTTTCCAAGCACATAATATCGAGGTTCAATAATCGAGTGGGATTCATCTGGCTCACCTAGCAATGGAAGGTTAAAAAACACCTCTTCACACTCACTGGAATTCACCTGATGCGCTATCCAGTTTTTCTCCAGGTTACCTTCATCCCAATCAAAACCAATGAGGTCGTCGATATTAGCCACTGTTGTATATTATCATAATATACAAATTTTATCAAGAAAGAATCACCAATCTATAACGTAAAATTTTTTTATTCTGCACTTTATGACTTTTCCACTATTTCGGAATAAACCAAGAGATTGTTTGACAGATTGTAGAAAAAGATCTACCAGAGTCAAAATCACATGTCGCAGATTCGCGAGGCTTAACCCCTTACACCGCACGCACGTTAAGCCGGTTATTGGATGGAAATATAGACCTGCACTTCTTTTTCAAGCCGGTCTTGTAACCGGTCTTTCTCTTTTTCAAGATCATAACGTGCCTGTAAGTTGATCCAAAACCTTTCGGAAAGACCAAAATAACGAGATAGCCGCAATGCGGTATCGGGGGTAACCGCCCGTTTGCCATGAACGATCTCATTGATCCTTCGTGGCGGAACACTGATATCTTGAGCTAAACGATATTGACTGATGCCCATTGGCTCCAGAAATTCTTCCATCAGGATTTCTCCTGGATGAATAGGTGGAAGTCGCTTTTCGTTACTCATCTTTCATCCTTCGTGATAATCTGTAATTTCCACATCAAAAGCATCTCCGCTTCGCCAGATAAAACAGATTTGCCACTGTCTATTGATGCGAATACTGTGCTGACCCTTGCGGTTGCCTGACAACTTTTCAAGTTGATTCCCTGGCGGGATAGACAGGTCTTCGAGCCGCTCAGCAGCATCGAGAATTTCCAGCTTCATCCTTTCTCTGCGTTGAACGGTTTGCGGCACCTTTTTCGACGATCTTCGATGGAATAGCTTTTCCGTTTCTTTGTCTGCGAAGCTCTTAATCATCGAGTAAATAATAACGCATCACAATAATAACGTCAAGCGTTATCTTTGTGAGGTGGTCATACAGGGTTGATTTTACCTTTATCATCGGATTAACGATGGAGCTAAGTCACCCATCACCCGAATGAAATGTCAAGCTAAGAGATCAAACAATTTCTCACCCATTAGGCTGCCAAGAAAAAATCGCAGCATCATCTCAAAACCCATAGGCTGAGCCTGTCGAATTGAGGTCCTGGGCGCACTTCTTTTTCTCAAGCGTGAAGTGCTCACTTATCACTCAATTTGACATTCCAGGCATTCCAGGCTCAAAGGCCGAAACATCTTCCGTCTGTACTTTCAAAGACTGATGTCGAGCGAGGGCTACGCCGGATGAGCGGAGAAAATCTGCTGATGACCCACCTATTGGATGGGAGCGGTTTACCTTTGATGGAGTACTTACCTTTGCGGGTGAAAGATGTGGACTTTTAACAAAACCAGATGGTGATGCGCATCGCTCATCAAATCCTTTTCTATTTAAGCGTCCAGGTTTCGATTCCGTTGAAGAAACGGACGGGGTGTGGAGGTATGACCGTGTCATCGAGCCATACAATTTGGTGGTTGCCGAAGGCGACTTCCCAGGTATCGAATGTACCCGCCGGAGTATCAATCGTCTCGCGACCCGTCACCGAAACCAACCAGGCCATGGTCGTGGGTCCGTTATCCTGGGTGTCTGGCCGCCAGGTAAAGGGGTGAAAGCGCACCGTTTGCCCCCGCAGCCCTGTTTCCAGATTAAGGGCTGCCAACTGCCAGGGGGCGGCATAATCGGTTAGCAGGGGCAGATCGGGGTCCTCTTCCAAAGGCGTGTCACTCCATGGCAGATAGATATCCTGTTGCGGCTCGCCACGCACCCTGATTTGCACGTGAATGCCTTCGGTGTCTGCCGTCCACTGGATGTCGGCGTGATACGCGCCTTCTTGTAAGTCCAACACCGTTTGTCCCGAAAT
>JACUUU010000035.1 GCA_014859065.1 Anaerolineales bacterium | reverse complement strand
TCCTGCGGGGAGCTGCGTGCTAATGTGGTTATCGTAGCAGGAGCTGTCCGCGGAGACATCACAGCCGAAAAAGTAGAAATCCGCAAGACAGGCAGGGTGTGGGGAAATGTGGTCACAACCGCCCTTTCTACTGAGGAAGGGGGCTTTCTAAGGGGACAGATTCGCATGGAAGAAAAGATCGAATTTGATGAAAAGCCTCAAACCGAAACTGACTCGACAACGAGCGACAGTGAAGCGACCCTAGAATCTCAAACAGGTGAGACTGGTTGAGGCAGGCAAATTTTCCAGATCAAAGAGACTCGTCTGTAGATATCACTGGGCGAAATCAGGCAGTTAAACTCCCTTCCACTCGGCATTGCGCTTCTCGAGAAAGGCTTGCATCCCTTCTTTTTGGTCTTGACTGGCGAATAGGAAATAGAAAGCACGTCGTTCATCAGACAACCCATCACGCAGAAAAGATTCAAATGCGTTGTTAACCGCTTCCTTGCCCATTCTGAGAGCTAATGGAGCTCGCGCAGCAATCTCAGCCGCGAGCTGTTTTGCTTCATCCAAATAGCGTTCTACTGGAACGACTCTGTTAACCAAACCGTATTGACAGGCTTCATCAGCTGTCAAGGTGCGATTGTTCAACACCATTTCCATGGCAACCGCCTTGCCAACTGCTCGCGTTAGCCGCTGAGTGCCGCCTGCACCTGGAATAACACCGATGTTGATTTCTGGTTGACCAAATCGCGCTGACTCGGATGCAACAATCATATCGCATGACATCGCCAGCTCATTGCCACCTCCCAGACACCATCCAGATACAGCCGCAATGACGGGCTTCTTAATACCTTGGATGCGGTCAAATAGGCTGATATGGTCACGCTTGAGCATTTCAACTGCACTGGCTGTAGCCATTTCTTTAATGTCTGCCCCAGCTGCAAATGCGCGTTCATTACCGTTGATGACGATGGTACCGATGCTATCTTTATTGTCAAATTCAAATAATGCCTCCATCAATTCTGAAATCAAGGCACTGTTAAGGGCATTAAGTGCTTTTGGACGATTGAGTGTAATCAAACCAACACGATCGAATTCTTCTATGAGTATGTTTTCATAAGTAGACATTGCAACCTCCGAGAACTGCTTAGTAAAATGTGATGAACTGAACAATTTATGCATAAATCCTTAAGGGATTATTCAGGTATAACTTCCCCTTTTTTCAATTTGAAAAATCTTTCCACTTATATCTCTTGACGAGCTGCTGCATAAGTGTAATACCATTCCAGCAACTTCTTGTGTTTCTATTGAACCTTCTATATTCCGATTAGCCATCCAACTCTGAACGCTTTCAGCGTCCTCCAGTGAATTGACATTCACACCTTTTTCAATGATCCCTAGTCCGATGGCATTAATGCGAATATTATAGGCAGCAAACTCACTGGCAGACGCGCGGGTCAATCCAAATAAGCCCATGTTACTGGCAGTATATGCAGCCCTGCCCTTCGCTCCTTGGGAATTTTCAGGGATCGATGCGACATTAACAATCACACCACCTCCCTGTTGGCGCATTACGCGACCGATAGACTGCATACTGAAAAATGTTCCGGTCAGGTTGACGTCCAAGGTCCTCCGCCAGTCCCATTCATCCATCTCTAATATGCTAACGTTAGGATTAACTGTAGCGCAATTAACTAAGATATCGATTTGCCCCCATTCGTCCAGGATCTGGTTAATCATCGCTTGAACTGCCATTTTACTTGCTACGTCAGCGACATAGTCTCTCACTTGCCCCTGGTTTGCCCGAATTTCGGCGACTGTTTGGTTGAGATTAATTGGGGTGATATCATTTACAGCTACTCTTGCCCCATGAACTGCAAAAGCCACAGCAATAACGCGACCAAACCCTTTGCCTGCACCTGTAATAAGTGCTACCTTTCCACTAAAGTCATTCATTGATTAGTCTTTCGGTTATCTGTTAGGTTCAGGTGACCTAATCAGATCGATTACCTGCGCGTTGGTAGTTTCAAGGATTGCACGGGGGTCCAGCTTGACAAGAGCGTTTTCTGCACCTCCCCCTGCGAAAACCTCCGGTTGTTCCAATACCCGCTGGTCTAATAAGGTGAGCAATTTGCTTCGGTGTCCAAAAGGAGGCATTGATCCAACACTGAACCCTGTCTCGCGGAGCACAACCTCGGGCGAGGCTAGCTTAACCTTCTTCTTTCCAACCCCAAATAGGGAGGCAATCGCTTTACGATCCACAAGCGCTTCCCCACAAGTGACTGCCAGAATTAACCTCTCGTTCACCAGAAACAGGATTGATTTGAC
This sequence comes from Anaerolineales bacterium, assembly GCA_014859065.1. Taxonomy (GTDB): domain Bacteria; phylum Chloroflexota; class Anaerolineae; order Anaerolineales; family UBA4823; genus Kmv39. The sequence continues at coordinate 16,825 of JACUUU010000035.1, read as the reverse complement.
GATCTGTTCAGTGGAAGTGCCCACTGCTTGAGCAGCAGCTTCAACCGTTGGGGTAGGCGAATTCAGAAACAAGATCTGTCCTGACATTCCCTGTTCCTGCATAAAAATGTCTAAGTCGTTAGGAGTAAGTGCATCATTCATCATAATTGAAATTCTTGGGTTTGTATTTTCGGATGTTTTCCAGGTTATCCTCACGATGGTCAGCAAGAAGTAATGTCATTTTCCCAGCGGTCATTTTTTGGAGGATCTCTCCAGCTGCCTGTCCTGGTGGTGAACTCATAGCTTCTTGCAACGTCCTCACAGAATCGAAATACAATTCATGGATCATAGAACAGCTATATTCTCCATATAGGACCTTATCTATGCGGCTGGTTGTTTCTTTCAATAATCCGGGCATTTGCTCAGCCTGCTGCAAAAATTTCGGCCATAGATCGTTCAAGGCTTCTTCGTTTTTAGAATGGTCGATCAATATCACCAGCTTGTACATCGGTGCTCCTTTCAGCACAGATTATACCTCTCACCATTTTGGACTTGGTTGGTGAAACTTACATTTGTGGTATTATTGTAATGGTTGATAACAACTCACCATTTTATTGAGGATCTATGGACGACAAAATTACCATAATCGAAGGACCACCCCCAACATTTGAAGCAGTGAGTGATGGATGGGTGTTGGGGTTAAATGAAAGTCGAAAGCTGGGTGAAATCGGAGTAACTCGATTACGAACTTTTAATGGCCCTGCGCTGGTTGAGAGGTGCCATCGAGCCTGGCGAAATAAACATCCAATTCACTTAGAGTATCGCAACCAGGATGGATTCGAGCAGCAATCTCCAATTGTTGCTGCACGCTATGTAGAGACAGATGAAGGCCATTTGCTGATTTTGTGGATTCGCCTGACAGATGAAGAGGTTGAATTTGAATTTGGCTATGAGGATGATTTGGGGGACGGAGACGAGGAAGACCCTGACTATCCAAGCTGGCTCTAGCAGATTGAAAAACCCCGGAGGATCACCGGGGTTTTTGTATTAAAATTAATCCATATAAGCAGTGGGAAGATCTGATGGCTTACTATTCGCGCGAGGAATCTCATGTTAAATTCAGACCCTGTTCTAATTGAATTACACCAGGGTGTCTTTACCATCACACTGAATCGTCCAAAAGCAAATGCTTTCAATGATGAGATGGTCAGACAAACCCAGGCAGCTCTGAAACAAGCCGCCACTGACTCACAAATACGCTGTGTGCTGATGACTGCTAAGGGAAAAGTATTCAGCGCCGGGCAGGATGTAACCGCAGTTGTGGACGTGGAAGGATATTCATACCGCCGGCACTTGATAAACTCATATAATCCAATAATACTGCAAATACGTAGATTAGAAAAACCCGTGTTGGCAGCAATCAATGGTTCTGTGGCTGGTGCCGCGCTTGGAATTGTCCTTTCCTGCGATCTGCGGATTGCAGCTGAAGATAGTCGATTTGTGGTTGGTTTTTCAGGAATTGGATTGAGCACTGATTCTGCTGTATCCCTTTTGCTACCAGCCGTAATAGGTTTAGGTCGCGCAGCAGAATTTACATTTACCAACCAACCCATAACCGCACAACAGGCATTGGAGTGGGGAATCGTCAACCGCATAACCTCTACAGAACAATTATTTCCACAGTCGGCGGACTGGGCGGCACAATTAGCAGCTGGTCCAATTCATGCCTTCGGATTAGCAAAGAGAAATTTCAATAAATCGATCTTACCCCATCTAGAGCAGGTATTGGATTACGAAGCTCACAATCAGGAAATTGCCAGCAAATCAGATGAACATAAGGAGGGTCTGCGCGCTTTTTTGGAGAAACGCCTGCCTCGCTACTCAGATGTTTGAGTTGACTTGGTTGTAAATTGGATCAGCGGTAACGGGACAGTTGATCAATTGAAGTTGATAATCCTCCAGGCTGCGATAATCAGAAACAAAGCCATGACGACTAAGCCTGTCATAATTACTTCTCGGTTTTCACGTAAATCCACCATGGTCAGGTAGGGAAACGAACCTTTTAGCTGCAGCACAGGGCCAGCAAACCAGGAAAAAAGAGATCCACCCACTAACCCACCCATGTGACCCCAATTGTCTATCCCAGGTGACATGCCGATGAGAAGGTTAATCCCGGCGATCAAGACGATGCTGCTCAACGCTCGCTGAGCTAATCCCCCTAACACTTCCCGATTTTGATACAAGAATACTCCCTGCGCTCCTAGTAAGCCAAAGATCGCAGTGGATGAGCCTAGAGACGGAGATGGTGAAAATGTCATTGAAAATACATTCCCAGCAAACCCAGCCAGGATATAAAGGGAAAGAAAGCGCAGATGTCCAAAGTGACGTTCTAAGCCAGGTCCAAAAAGATGCAGTGCATACATATTAAAGCCAATGTGCATCAGGTTGCCATGCAACAGCATGGGGGTGAATAGCCGCCAAAATTCTCCATCGGCGATGAGCTCATTGATTTTCATGCCCATCAGCGCGGGAAAATCATATCCCAACATCAGCTTGCTGGCTTCTTGGAGCAAAAACACAATCACTGTGATCACCAAAAGTGTGTAGGTAACAGTTGGAGAGACAGTGGGGACCGTTACAGAAGCCAGGGGAGGGCTCCCAGATTGATCAGGTGGCTGTCGCCAATCGTTTTCTGGATAGTTAGATCCTTGCATGTCGCGGTTCACAGTCTTACCTTTCGATAATTCACTTTGTGGTGTTCAGCTTTAATAATCGCCATAATAGTATCTACAGTTTCATCCAATTGATTTTCTCGGTTCACCACCACATAATCGAATAAATCTAAACGTTTCAGTTCTTGGCGGGCTGTAGCAATTCGCAGTTTTAGACCCCCAGGCGTTTCCGTCTTGCGAGCTTTTAACCGGTTAACCATTTCTTCTTCGTCTTGGGTTGTTAAGAATATTAACAATGCATCTGGGATGATCTCATTGATAGTATCGGCTCCTTGAACATCGATCCTCATTATCACGTCTTTCCCAGAAGCCAGTGCTTGCCTCACTTGCTCTTTAGGTATTCCCTTGTGATCGTTGTAAACGAAGGCATATTCAAGCAGTTCGTCCTTCTCGATCATATCGGCAAATTCATCGGATGTAACGAAGAAGTAATCCTTTCCGTGAACTTCACCACGTCGTTTTGGGCGGGTTGTTGCCGTTACGACAAAATGAAAAGGCAGCTCTCGTTTTTTCATCTCCCGAATGACAGTGTCCTTACCAACACCTGATGGGCCGGAGATGACGATCAACAGGGGTTCGGGTTGGTGGGGGTTAAATGGATTTGATATAGGTTTCATTGTTTTCTGATCTCTCTCAGGGGATTGAGACAATAAGATTTGTTATGGTGTAATTATCTTGATCTATTACCTTTGCGTTATAATTTTGAAGGTCAACACTTGCTTCGGAGGTCATTGCATGCCCACTTATGAATACCGTTGTTTAGATTGTAAGCGTCGATTTGAAGTATACCTGTCATATAGCCAATATGGCAAGCAAAAGTTGAACTGCCCAAATTGTAACAGCGAACTAGTTCAAAGGCTAATTGGTAGAGTGCGTTTTGCCCGCTCGGAAGAAAGCCGTCTGGAAAACATGGTCGATCCCTCCAACCTTGCCGGGTTGGAAGATGATCCGAAAGCTATGGCGCACATGATGCGCCAGATGGGTTCTGAGATGGGCGAAGAGTTAGGCCCCGAATTTGATGAAGTCATAGACCGTTTGGAGGCAGGCCAAAGTCCAGAAGAGATAGAGGAGGCTATCCCCGATATGGGGGGAATGCCGGATGGAATGCCGGGAGGTATGCCGGGTGGAATGGGTGGCGAAGATTTTGATGATTTATGAGCGCGCTGGTTGCCCTAACCTTTTCATAACGATTTGTCGAATATCAATCTGAACCTGCTCGAAAGAACGATCGGCGTCAACCACAACCCAGCGACCTGGATCTGCATTTGCCAGGAGTAAGTAACCATCGCGAACCCTTTGGTGGAAAGCTAATTCATACGCATCCAAGCGATTAATACTGCCTCCACCCGCTCGTCTGCGCAAGCCCTCTTCTACATCTAAATCCAACAGTAAGGTCAAATCAGGGGTTAAACAACCGGTGGCAAAATCAACAATCGCCCGAACTTGCTTAATATCTACCTTGTAGCCATACCCCTGGTATGCGATGGTCGAGTCGGCGTAGCGGTCACAAAGCACTACTCCCCCTTTAGCCAGATGAGGGCGGATGCATTCTTCTACCAGTTGGGCGCGAGATGCCTGGAAAAGTAAGGTTTCGGTGCGGGGATGCATATCCTGGTTTTCCATGGCAAGCAAGATAGCGCGAATCTGATCCCCAATGATTGTGCCTCCTGGTTCCCGGGTGGCTAAAAGATCGAATTTACATTCATGCAAATGAGCTGCCAGCTCCGCCATTTGGGAGGTTTTACCACTTCCATCCGGACCCTCAAAAGTAATAAACATTAAATTGCCTCTGTTAGATCATGATAAATCGTTGAAATATGCATGACTTTCTTCATGAGGGGTTGTTTGTCTATTCAATGGGCAAATTCCCTCAGGGTGGTCCCATCAGCAGTGGTTCAATAATTTATTCTCGATAAATTCTCACCCGTCGGTGTGGTTCTTTTCCATAAGAATGGGAGGTCAGGTGGTATCGACGCGCCATCTCATGCTGAAGGCGGCGTATATAAGCATCGGCAGGAGGCAGCTCGATCCATCGTTCACCGTTTAAAATCGCATTGATTGCCCCTTTAGTTTCCTCAAGCATTCGATCTTTGGAAATCTCATCCGTAGGCTCACTAGTCAGGTTGAACAAATCACTGAGGAATTGCTGCATCTGGTTAACGGTATTGGATCGTAAAACATAGATTGGCATCCCACGATTTTCTGCATCCACAACAGGTCTTTGTCTTTTGCGATAATATGATCGCAATGTCACTAATGTGTCAGCTTCACCAATATCATTTACTACCAACACTGGGACACCAAGTCGTTTTGCAGCCTGAATAAGGCGGTTGCGAGCTACCCCATAAGGATAAATTTTTTCTGCCTGCAGTGGTTTTTCCCGACGAATGGTGTCTTGAGGTTCAGCAAAGTAGCGGGGTTTAGCTTCACCTGGTGGGACATCAGCATAAACGTCGCCATCCCTACTGCGTCGGAAGCCCTGCGTTTGAGCAACCTGGCGTTTCGGACTTGGTACTGACGCTCGTTCTGTGACGATTTTCCCATCTTCAAGCCGCGTGCGGATTTCGGGTGGTGAGGGATAACCACGCAATAAAGAATCAACCGCATCAGCTACATCTGGATGGACAGCCAAGCGATCGCGTGTTTGAATTTCAATCAGGACATCAAATGTTGGCGCTGACCGCCGTTCCAGGACTGTTTTCTGGGTTCCGCGCCGGCGAGCTTCTTCGTCTGAAAGGGTAACGGATTCAATCCCACCGATCAAGTCAGAGAGAGTTGGGTTCAACAGCAAGTTCTCTAAAGTATTCCCGTGAGCAGTACCAATCAGCTGGACGCCGCGCTCGGCAATAGTGCGAGCAGCAGCAGCCTCCAATTCACGCCCAATTTCATCGATGACGATCACTTCAGGGTTGTGATTCTCGACAGCTTCGATCATTACTTCGTGTTGAAGAGAAGGCATGGATACCTGCATTCGGCGGGCGCGACCAACCGCTGGATGAGCTACATCACCGTCACCACCGATCTCATTTGACGTGTCCACGATGACCACCCGTTTGTTATCAGCTAGAATGCGGGCAGCTTCCCGGAGCATGGTAGTTTTGCCTACACCTGGGCGACCCAAGATGAGCAGGCTCTTACCGCTCTCGATCAAATCCTTCAAGATATCGGTAGTTCCATACACAGCCCGTCCAACCCGGCAGGTGAGTCCAACTATACTGCCGCGCCGGTTTCGGATAGCCGCGATGCGGTGCAAGGTGCGCTCTAAGCCGGCTCGATTATCGGCATCAAAATCCCCAATCCGGTCAACAACGTATTCGATATCTGTGTGAGAAACTTCAACCTGGGTAAGTGTGATTTCTTTGTCCACAAAACGGGCAGTAGGTACCCTTCCCAGGTCTAGGATCACTTCTAATAAATTGTCACTTTCATTGGCCTCTGTCACTGCTTGAGCAATAGCAGTAGGCAAAACCGATAACAATGCATGTAAATCGTCTGTAATTTGACGCTGTGTCATATTTCTATTTCTTACACTCCGATCTTGCCATCGGCGCTGTGGCTTCAGGACGCCCAGCATCAAGGGTTTTAAGACGGAATGAGTGGGCAACTCTTTTAGCGACGGCAAGGTGTTTTACCATTACTGTCTGGAGAGGACCAGGTATAGCCCCTAGGTCATCCAAAGCAGGTTCCAACCATGATTGGTAAGAGCGAATGCATAGATGCACTGGGCGTGAACCGCGGAATGGCATGTTCTGTAAGAGATCTGCCATACGGGCTGGTAATTGGTCTGCATCCGGGTGAACAAAGGGTTGTATCCAGATACCTCGAGGGCCACTTTTGATTTCGATAAATGCCTGTAGATCATTTCCCTGGGAGAAGACCAATCCCTCTGGAGAATTGGCTGGAAGTGGTTCGATCTGCTGAACCAAGCCTGGAACAAGATTGTTATAAAGTGTTTTTATTGAGATATTATCTCTTTCTGTACTTGCTCTCCAGGGCGTGGATAACCTTTGACTTGCTGGTTCCCCGGGTAAGCTCCAGATACGCTGGCGGGCATAAATTGCGAAGCTAGAATCGCGCAGGACATCAAATGCTGGGTCATACTCATCTATCTCTGCTAGTAAATGGAATGCCCCACGCTCACCAACTTTGACGATCATGTACTCGATCAAGCTGGGAAATGATGGTGAACGCAGGGAGGTGAAAGGTGCCAGATATGATAATTTTGCGTGTGCTGATTTATACTCGTGAGTCACCTGCCCGATCAAAGGCTGTTTTGTCGAGCCATTGTTCCAGCTCAGATATGTGAAAACCCCCGTTGCCGGTGCAAAATAAGAGAGTAAAGCCCGCGCGGGTACCAATGCAGGCCCGCGTGTCAGTACCAGAGTATTATCAAGATACAAACCTCTTTTGCGATACTTGTGTAATTTTGGCAAATCACGCCAATCGAAAGGTCGGACACTCATGATTGAAAAGTTGGCTGCTTTTTCTGCCTGTTTTTTGATTGTAACCTGTGCTCATTCACTTTGCGAACCTGCCAACTTTAGAAAGTAGCGGTGAAATCGATCATCATCGGTCAGTTCAGGATGAAACGCACTGGCTAATAAGCGACCTTGCCGTGCAGCCACTATGCTGCCATCTGGGAGCCGGGCAAGTATTTCAACATTGTCTTCAACAGATTTTATCAATGGCGCCCTGATGAAAATCGCCGGGTACGGCCTATTTTTGGGATCAACTTCTTCCAAGGCTGGTATATCTAAATGGATTTCAAAACTGGCAGATTGCCTTCCAAAAGCGTTACGCTCAACGGTAATATCCATCAACTCCAATAATGGTTGTGACCGGTTGGCATCTCTCGAAAGAAGTATTGCCCCTGCGCAGGTGCCCCATATTGCTTTCTCTTGACCAAATTGCCGAATAGGCTGGATTAATCCATATTCTTGCGCCAATTTACCGATGGTTGTGGATTCACCGCCTGGGATGATCAACCCGTCCAATTCGTGGATGTGTTCTGGTAACCTAACCTTTACTGGATTAACACCAATTTTTTCCAATACGGTGATATGCTCGTCAAAATCACCTTGGAGGGTGAGCACTCCTATCTTCATGAAGATGTATTACCAACCTCGTTCTGCAAGCAGTTCATTTTCTGGGATTTCAGATATTTGCCTGCCTACCATAGGTTCACCGAGGTTGCGACTTACCTCTGCCAAGATGTAAGGGTCACTGTAGTGTGTTACCGCTTTAACAATAGCAGCCGCTCGTTTTGCAGGATCACCCGACTTGAATATCCCAGACCCAACGAACACTCCATCAACCCCAATCTGCATCATCATGGCGGCATCTGCGGGCGTGGCGATACCACCTGCGGCGAAATTCACAACCGGCAGCCGCCCGAGGCTGCGGGTTTCAAGAACCAAATCGTAAGGGGCGCCAATCTCTTTGGCGTACGTCATTAGTTCTTCTTCAGGCATGGTGTGAATTCGCTGAATTGCGCCTAAGACGGAACGCGCATGCCGAACGGCTTCAATAACATCGCCAGTACCAGCCTCCCCTTTTGTGCGAATCATTGCAGCTCCTTCGCCGATCCGTCTTAATGCCTCCCCAAGGTTGCGGCAACCGCAGACAAATGGCACCTTGAATGGGTGTTTAAGTATATGGTGCGCTTCATCGGCAGGTGTAAGCACCTCCGACTCATCAATGTAATCGACACCGATCGCTTCCAAGATCTGTGCTTCAACGAAATGCCCAATGCGCACTTTGGCCATGACCGGTATTGTCACCGCATCCATAATCTGAAGGATTAATTCGGGATCGCTCATGCGCGCTACCCCTCCTTGAACTCGGATATCCGCTGGAACGCGTTCCAGAGCCATGACAGCAACAGCTCCAGCGTCCTCAGCGATCCGAGCATGCTCGGGGGTAACCACATCCATGATGACGCCACCTTTTAACATTTGAGCTAAACCCTTCTTAACAGCAAAAGTGGCAATTTGTTGTTCCATATTGATCAAAACCTCCTACTCCCAAAGGTACTCCTTGATATCATTCTACCACGCAGGTAGTTCTCAGGCAATTGATAGTTATCCTGTGAAATAATCCCAATGAAAACCAATTAATCTATTAAAAGAGGCTGTCCAAAAAAATAGACAGCCTCTTTTTGCCTCAAATCTGAGGCGATATCCACGAGATTCTATGACGCTTGATTTGCTATTTGACTTAGTTTTGTATCTTCTTCTCCTCTTCTGAACTGTCCTAAAAGCTGACATTATTCTTATGGTTCAGCCCCTGTAAGAGGGCATTTATTGCTTTCATTGTTCTTTTTTGCCAGGCCCTATTCCCAGGGGCACCCACTTGCGTTCATCCTTCAAGCGGTGTTGAATCCCAAACCGGTCGTGGATCTCCTCGAAACCTTCCGGTTTAATGAATAGATCTTCGCCTTCAAGCAACCCTAACACACCACTTTGACCGGGTTCAGGGCGCTTTAGAAGTGGTTTTGCAGCCTGGTCAGGGGTGTAATCAATCGGTTCTTCGTACGTAGTGATAAAACCCTCGAAGTTCCTCAAAACCACTTTGTGATCGGACATGCTGATTAGATAGTTTGGCATCACAGGTATTTTCCCCCCTCCGCCAGGTGCATCGATCACATAGGTATGTACGGCATAACCGGACGTGTGCCCGCGCAAACCTTCCATGATTTCGATACCTTTAGCCACAGGGGTGCGAAAGTGGCCGGCGCCAGCGACCAGATCACATTGGTAGAGATAGTAAGGTCGCACCCGAATGCGGACAAGATCATGGACCAGCTTACGTTGAACATGAACGTTATCGTTCACCCCAGCGAGAAGGACCGCTTGATTACCTAAAGGTATGCCAGCACGCGACAGCCGGTCGCAGGCTTCCTCGAGTTCTGCACTGATCTCGTTGGGGTGGTTTACATTGATGTTAAGCCAGAGAGGATGGTACTTTTGCAGCATATCAGTTAATTCATCAGTTACACGCATGGGCATAAAAACCGGAACCCTTGATCCAATCCTGATGATTTCTATGTGAGGAATCTCTCTTAGATTGCTGATGATCTCTTCAAGGATTTTTGGCGCCAACACCAGAGGGTCACCACCGGAAAGCAGCACATCGCGAACCTGGGGGGTCCTTTTTAGGTACTCGATCTGCATCTCAAATTCGTTGCGGCGGAATGTTGCTGATGGATCCCCCACTATTCGAGAGCGGGTGCAATAGCGGCAGTATGAAGCGCATTGGGTAGTAACCAGCATCAATACCCGGTCTGGATACCGATGAACGAGACCCGGAACTGGAGAATGCCGATCTTCAGCCAATGAGTCTTCCATCATCGCCGTGAAGGGTACCATTTCCGCGTCGGTCGGGACTACCTGTTTGCGAATAGGGTCGTTTGGGTCGTCGGGGTCAATCAGTGAAATGAAGTACGGGGTAATATCGACCCGGAACAGGTGTGAAGCCGAAAGCGCTTTGCGTTCTCTATCTGTTAAAGGAATGACTTTATCAAATTCCTCGGGGGTATTTATGCGATGGCTTAATTGCCATCGCCAATTGTTCCATTTTTCATCCGGAACATCAGCATAATAAGGCGCACGTTTGGATGAAAAAAAACTATTTGCCATGGTTTTGCTCCTTTTAGTACTACCACAAAATAAATTATCAGGTGTTCGGCGAAGTTTTCAACGAGTAAAAAGTGAAAGACAAGATAAAGCATGGTAGTCCCCCAAGCTCGGTGGATCATGATCGCTACGGTAAAAGCCCGCAGAAAACCTGGTCAGTTCAGTCGAACTCATATAGATATTGTAAGAGAAAATCAGGAAAGGGTCAATTAAGATTTCGTGATATAGCGCTGAATTACATCTTGCAAGGTTTGCAAACGGACTGGTTTATTTAGAACATTATCCGCTCCAGCAGCCCTGGATACCTCAGCAAAGTCCACTTCGGGACTGGCGGAAAGCACCACAACTGGTATCAGTGCAGTCGAGGGTGTATGACGCAAGTCTTTGAGAATCGTCAGACCATCCATGTCTGGCAGCATCATATCTAACATAATTAAATCCGGACACTGAGATCTGGCCATATCCAAGCCCTGTTTTCCGGAAGATGCCAGGATAGCTTGATGACCGAAAATTTGTACAGACTTATTCAGGGTCTCAAGCGTAAATGGATCATCGTCAACGAATAAAATGCGGGCCATAATTTTAACTCTTATTGCAGTAAATTTATTACCTGCATTTTATCATGTGAACTGCATAAAAGGTGTATACGGAACCGTAATGTGCAACTGAAAAACCTTACAAATTTGTAGGTTCACGCAAAAGACCCCTGGCTTGAGAATAGCGGATCTTCATGCACCTATTCTCTTCTGCCAGAGATCTCAAATGCTGGTAAAGATTGAGGATTGTTTGAATCTAAAACGCGTAGATTTCTGTGTATTTATCCTCTAAGTAGCGTAAGTAGGCAGATGGGTCAACCTTAGAGCCAGTTACGCGTTCGACAATTTCTTGGGGATCAAATTTCATGCCATGTTGGTGGATATTCAGGCGCAGCCATTCTCTCAATTCGCCAAATTGACCGCTGCGTATCTGGCTTGTCAGGTCTGGCATGTCGATCTTCAGACGTTCCCATATTTGAGAAGCGATTAAATTCCCGAGGGCGTAAGTCGGAAAATAGCCAAAATAACCAGATGACCAGTGGACATCTTGCAGTACACCCAGTCTATCGTCTGGAGGACTGACTCCAAGATAATCCTGCATACGTGCATTCCAGGCGTCAGGTAAATCAGCTACCTCCAGAGAACCTTCCATCAAGGCAATTTCCATTTCCAGCCGTACCATGATATGCAAATTATAGGTTGCTTCATCAGCCTCGACCCGCACAAGGGATGGTTGAACCCGGTTGATACCTTTATAAAATGTTTCCAGATCGATGTTCCCCAGCTGAGCAGGGAATGTCTCCTGCAATTTCGGGTAAAAATGAATCCAAAAATCGCGCGATCGACTGATCAGATTTTCATAAAGTCGAGATTGGGATTCATGCAACGCGTAGGAAGCACCCTCACCCAAAGGAGTGCGATTTAAGGCTGGATCAATTCCTTGCTCGTAAAGCGCATGACCACATTCGTGTGTCGAGCTAAATAAAGCCGAGGTGACATTGTCTGGAAACACCCGTGTGGTAATGCGTACATCCCCGTGACCTAACCGGATGGTAAAGGGGTGGGTAGATTTATCCTGACGACCTCGTTTCCAATCGTACCCAAACTGGCTGATTACTTTGACACCAAACTCCCATTGTTTGTTTTCGTCGAATTCTTGTTTGAGGAAGGAATCATCAACTTGTTGAGATTCTCCAATGGCTTGGATAATCTCAACCTGTTTTGACCGCAATATCTTGAAGATTTGTTGGACTTCAACGGTTTTCAATCCAGGCTCGTAATAATCGAGCAGCGGATCGTATATATGATCGTATGGAAAGCACTCTGCATATTGTCGTCGCAGGGAGATGATCTTAGCCAGGTAGGGCTGAAATTTGCTGAAGTTCGATTCGCTCCTTGCTTCTTCCCAAACCCCATAAGCTTCAGAAGTTACCTGAGCAATCTCTGCCACCAGATCAGTTGGTACTCGACTAAATTTTTCGAACTCTCGTGAGCAAACTTTTATCAATCGGGCATCGTTGGAATCAGGATCGACCTGCTCAGAATATGGCTTGAGATCCTGTAATAGTTGACCGATCTCCGGCGAGGTGAACTTCTGATGCGCTAATCCAGATAATGTCGACACCTGATACCCACGATCATTAGCCCCTCCTGGAGGCATTTGCGTTTGCTGATCCCAGGACAGTAAATTAACTGCGTTCTTTATGTCTTCAATTTCATTCAGCAGTTCTTTAAGCTTTGTTAATTGTTCTTCTACTTCCATATTGGCTCCTTTAATTGATGATTTAGACGATTTTCCACCGCAAAGGTTCACCTTTCAGCACAGATAAGACCTCACTGGCAATATCTTGAGCTGCGCGCGCCTGTGATTCAGCTGTCTGAGCTGCAATATGCGGTGTAGCAATCACATTAGGATGTGCCACTAAAGCTGTTATACCAGGTGGTTCTTTCGAGAATACATCCAGAGCTGCCCCAGCTACCTGACCAGCTTCAAGAGCACCTAATAACGCAGTTTCATCGATCACGCCTCCGCGGGCGTCACAAATTAATCGAACACCACGCTTCATCATTCCAAATGCCTGGCCATTGATCATCGATTTTGTGTCAGGGTTGAGGGGTACATGCAAGCTGATAAAGTCCGAGCGAGCAAACAGGTCATTGATTGAAACCGCTTCAGCTCCACGCAGCCCGATTTCTTCGAAAGGTATTAGAGGGTCATAACCTAAGACAGTCATCCCCAATGCATCGGCTAGCTCAGCTACAGCAGCACCAATATTTCCCATCCCAATCACCCCCAACACTTTTCCAGAAAGTTCTATTCCCAGCAGCTCTTTTTTCGACCATAAACCAGATTTCATGCTGGCATCTGCTTTGGGTATCAAACGCGCTAAAGAAAACATCAAAGCCAACGTATACTCAGCAACGGCTGTTGTTGTAGCGATAGGTGTGTTGACCACAGTAATGCCATGCCGGGTAGCGGCTGCAATGTCGATATTATCAACACCTACCCCCGCGCGACCAACCACCCTCAATTTTTTTTTGCCAGCGGAAAAAACCGCGGAGGTTACTTTGGTACGGCCTCGCACGATAAGGGCGTCAAATGCGTTGATTGATTGGAGCAGTTCTTCAGCATTAATTCCACTGCGGTCTTCAACTCTGGCAGCTGTTTTTAATATTGCCTGTCCAACTTCATCCAAGCCATCAGTCACAAGGACATTCCACTCTTGCATCTTTGTCTCCTTTTCCGAGCAAATTATAATGGTAACCAAGTGCCAAGATCTGATTCCCTTGCCCTACGATAGATCTCGGGTGCAACTGCCATATCGTCCAGCGCCAGACCAAGGTTCATCGCCAGTATCCGTTCCTCCTCTTTCTGGCGTGCGGGTTTTTTCCCGGTCACAATTTCGCCCAAGTCTGCATATGGATCTGGTGTGGTTTGAAAGTATCCAAGGGAACGATAATACCTGAATTGAGCAAGATCATCGGTAGATAATTTGTCGATTTGAGATATGGCTTCGGGCAGCCAGTAGCTGTCAAAATCTACCGCGCTCCCAAACGCTCCTGGTTGCAGCCAATCAGGCTCAATAGTAGGCTTAGGATGCATTAATATGGGTCCGGAAGTAACGACCAGGTCACTATTCATAACTGCCTCACGGGCACTTTTCACACCAATAATTTCCAAGTCGAGTTTGGATGTCATCTCCTGGACATAGTTCCGTTGAGTTTCCTCAACAATGTCATAAGCATAGACACGTTTGAGTGGGAACAGGGCTGCCAATGCTTCTAGATTCGTGCGGCCTTGAACACCACACGCGAGGATCCCAACAGTTTGGCTATCTGGGCGGGCAAGGTATTTTGCAGCCAATCCTGTTGCGGCACCGGTTCGGTAGGCTGTTATCCAGGTGCAATCCATCACTGCATAAGGAAAGCCAGTGTTCAGATCGTTCAGGATTAACAGACCAGAGACGTATGGCAAGCCGGCCTTTTGATTCTGGGGATACCCGCTCACCCATTTAATACCAGCCGATTTAAGCGCAGGAATAAAAGCAGGCATGGCATGGATGAAGGCATCCGGCTGGGTATGGATTCCAGGTTTTGGAGGTATTTCAACTCGGTCTTCTCCTTTCTCTTGAAACGCAATTTCCAAGAGTTTGATAATGGTAGCTATATCCAGGTTAACCGCTTCAATATCCGCGCGTGACAAATAAAGTAGTCTATGATTGCTCATAAGTAGTATGCCTTTTTATTTTGATATTCCTCTTTACTTAAAAATCCTGTGGGAGAGAAAGTCATCCTGATTGTACCTCAGGTTATTGTGGTCTCGAAAAACACCGGAAGAATTTCTGTCAGGTGACTGTTAACCTTTTGAAGGGATAGCGGGTATAACGCTCTTCCACCACAACCCTGCGGATCCGATCAACCGCTTGCCACACTTCCCTATAAGAAGTGTAGAGTGGCGCCAGACCCAAACGAATGTCTTCAGGCTCGCGGAAGTCAGGAATCACCTTCATCTCTTCGATTAATACTCGGTTGATCTGGTAAGCATGCGAATGCCGGATACTGACATGAGAACCACGCCGGTCAGCAATCCGGGGGGATGCCAGGGTAAACCCCAACGGTACCAGTAAATTATCAACCAGATAAACCAGGTAGGAAGTCATGAGTTTTGATTTATCCCTTATTTTCCAAATATCAGCTTCGAGAATCAATTCAATAGCAGCTTCCATGGATAAAAGCGAAAGGATAGGCGGGCTTCCTGCCAGGAAGCGAGTGATGCCCTTGGCGGGTTGATATTCCATCTCAAAGGCAAAAGGTAAATGTTGTCCAAACCAGCCCCAAATTGGGGAATGAGCTAGCTCCTGAAGACCTTGGCGTACATATAAATATGCGGGAGCACCAGGACCACCATTTAGATATTTATAAGTACATCCAACGGCTAGGTCGACTCCCCAACGATCCAATTCCATCGGGACAACTCCTGCTGAGTGGCTCAGATCCCATAAAATCAGAGCACCTACCTGGTGAGCCTTATCGGTTATCGCAACCATGTCATAGAGATAACCGCTTTTATAGGCAACGTGGGAGAGAGTGACCAATGCTGTCTGATCATCGATCGCTTTGAGCAAAGTCGGTGAGTCCATACTAATCCCATCCTCTGAAGGGATGATCTCCAAGGATAGATGTGATTTATTCCCACTTCGTTCATTCATCAGATGAACGCAGCCTTCGAGTATGTAAAGATCAGATGGAAAATTAAGCGAATCGCTGATGATGCGTTTTCGGTTTGGACGCATTTCTAATGCCGCCAGTACCAATTTATACAAGTTGACCGAGGTGGAGTCGCTAACTACCACCTGCCCGGGACCTGCCCCCAAAAGCTGGGCAATTTTATCTCCTGTGCGCTGGGGGGACTGGTACCAATTCGCATTCCAACTGCGGATCAGCTGCTCACCCCATTCCCGTTCAACCACCTGGTTGATTCTATCGATGGAGCGACACGGCAGGCGACCTAATGAATTTCCGTCCAGGTAAATAAGGTTTGGATCTTGGATAACAAAGGCTTTACGAAAACTTGCCAAGTCATCATTCGTATCCAACTGATGTGCGAAATCAAGCCCGGGTTCAAATTTACTATTAGTCATGTCAATCCTGGTTAAAATAGACGCGAATTTAAACCTACTTCAAGAGCACGGAGGTAAATAATGGATAACCCTTTTATTGTAGTCCTCATTACGGCACCATCCCAAGAAATCGGAGAAAAAATCGCTACGCTCCTAATCGAAAAACGGCTGGCAGCATGTGTGAACATCACTGGCCCGGTACAGTCATTATATACCTGGGAAGGGAAAATTAATCAAGACGAAGAAAGATTGCTGATTGTAAAAACCAAAGCTGATATCTTTGAGGACAAATTCGTAGCTGCGGTGCGATCTATCCACCCTTATGACGTGCCTGAAATCATTGCACTTCCAATCACGATGGGTTCAAGACATTATCTTGATTGGTTGGATGAAGAAATTAGGCCTTAAAATATGCTACCTTTGATTTGTGACTTTCATCACAAAAATTGGTGACATTTGCGACTGAATTGCTACCCCTTTAGTCGTTATCATGATATTTAAATATTGGTTTTAATGAGCAGGAGGTAGCCTTAATGCCCCGGATTGAGAGTGAATTCTTAGCTATCGATCGCAAGGCACGTGCTCGAGTACCGTCTCTAGAAATTTCCACCAGATCCGTGCCTGAGCGTATTTGCGATTTTAAAGATATTGCCATCCCAATGGATGCTGAGCAGGCAATGATCGAGGCAGCTCGTTGTGTTCACTGCCCTGATCCAGCTCCCTGTGTGCTTGCCTGCCCGGCGCATAATGATATCCCATCAGCGATGTGGTTAATTGAAAATGGCGAGTTCCTGGAAGCAGCTCGCCTTTATCGCCAGACGAGA
>JACUUU010000474.1 GCA_014859065.1 Anaerolineales bacterium | reverse complement strand
GCTGACAGGACTATACAACCGGCGCTTCATGGAAGAAATCTTGGAACGTGAGCTGTCGCGCGCCCAGCGCCAGAATACCTCTTTATGCGTCGCGATGCTCGACATCAAAAACTTCAAGTGCATTAATGACACTTTTGGACACGCCGCCGGTGATGCGCTGTTGGCCGAACTGGGTCGAATCCTGCTTGAGAACATGCGGAAGAGTGATATCGCCTGCTGTTATGGCGGGGATGAGTTTGTTCTGATTCTTCCCGACTCAACACTGGACAATGCCAACCACCGAGTGCAGCAGATCCTGGAGTTGGTCCAGGAATTGCGCGTCTGGCATGATGATCAACAGATCAGTTCACCAATCATGTCTGCAGGCGTTGCAGAGGCTCACAAACACATCTTTAATGTGCGTGAAATTCCGAAGGCAGCAGACGAGGCTTTGTACGCCGCCAAGAATGCCGAACGTGACCTGGTCTAGAAACACCTTCTTGAACGTTTGATATTCAAGGTAGGATCTCACTCCGACAAACCGTTTTCATCTCCCCCAACTGAAGGAGACAAAGTTCCCCCAAGCGGTGGATGTGATCAGGAAGCGTTTGTTATAGAATGAAACCGAAGCCGTGTTACTTATAATAGCCCTGGCTCATCCAGGGCAGTATTTGAGGACTCCAGACACAATTATGGCGAAAGCCAGAAGAAGGGAAATAGATGATGAGCGATAAGGCATTTAAAAAGAAAGTAAATCGGGACATTGACCAAACCAAAAAGGATTTAGCTGCCTTGGGAGAGGATAACGTCACCGGATTAGACAAAATAAGAAAGGATTTAGTAACGTTGGGGGATGATGGTGCTACTGGGTTGAACAGGAAATTTAGCCAATTGGCAGGTGACGCAAAGACAAGGGTATCTGACGCAGTAGAGACCCTGAACAAGGATGTTACCCATGGATTGAGCCAATACAATGCGAAAGTCCAGAATGTTGCAGACAGAGTTCCAGGTGGTTTCGGTAAGAAGGCTGCCGGATACCCTTGGGTGGCGATCACGATATCCCTAGTTTTTGGTCTGCTGGTAGGTTTTTTACTCAAACCCGGCCGGCAACCCGTTGGGTAGCTCCAGATTTGCCTGAAGAAGAATACAAAGAGAAGACAAAATGA
This sequence comes from Anaerolineales bacterium, assembly GCA_014859065.1. Classification (GTDB taxonomy): domain Bacteria; phylum Chloroflexota; class Anaerolineae; order Anaerolineales; family UBA4823; genus Kmv39. The sequence continues at coordinate 18,051 of JACUUU010000474.1, read as the reverse complement.
CAAAATATAAAGAAGTAAGAACCACACAACACGAATCGGGACAAGAGCAGCGTGTCGCAACCTTTAAAGCTACACAAATAATCTGGTTGCTGTTCGGGCTAATCTTAGGTCTGATTGGACTCCGGGTTGTGTTTAAGTTGATCGCCGTCAACCCGGACAATCCATTCGCAGCGCTCCTGTACAAGGTTAGTGACTTTTTCGTGGCGCCTTTTGCAAGTTTAACGGGAGCACCAACTGCTGGCGGCATGGTGTTGGAAATTTCCTCCATCATTGCCATTATTGTGTACCTGTTGATCGCTTGGGCTCTTGTGCGGGTTGTGGATGTCCTTTTCTACCGCCCGCGTGGCGGACCTGTAAGCACCAAGCAGACGATTGTTGCCGATCAACCCTCGCAACAGGCGCCTTTGGTTGATCGCCGGACAAACGATGATGAATGATCCCACAAACGACTCAAGCACCCATGAGAGCCATTCAAACAACGGTCATTGAATGTACAAGTACCCAAAAAACTGGTTTCACTTTTGATCGTGGGATAGACACACACTCACCGGTTTCTGCAGGTAACCGCAATAACCATCACCAATCATCAATTATTTGGGTAAAGTAAGGAGGGAGAATGGAAATTCGTTCTGATAAATACATATCGAATATAAGCTGGCTACATCCCTTTTCGACCGTATTGCAACTTGGGTTGGGATTTATAAAGTGGCTAACCTGGTTCGTTACAGTCACAGAAGAAGAATGGTGGAAGGCTGGTATCCATTTGGGCAGCAAGTGGTGTGATGAATAGATAGAAACAATTGGAGAATTATTATGGGAATACTCTTCTGGATTGCCATAGGCTTGATCACCATTTACTTGATGGTATAGGTCATGTGAGAGAACCACTATGGTGTGATTGGTGACAACATTATTGGTATTCTAGGTAGTTTGATGAGAGGCTACATGTCTGCCTCCTACCCCAAATAAGAGACATGATATAAGAATTACAGGATGTCGATTCTAGATGTGCCCTTTGGAGTGCTTCTGTTGATGCTTATATAGCCAATGGTTTGCGGAGAACACAATCTAATTAGGAATGAAAAGTCAGGAATGCTCCCGAAGGTTTGCTGGAGTGAGCCGACACAGCGTATCCCGCGGATGGACACACTCCCGCTTGATCATCCACCTTCGAGCCCGACATAAGGCTGCCAAAGAACCGAATAATGACAAACCCAACCAGTGACCTGAGGATATTTTTGATTTAGGAGGAGACCCCTTATGCACATACATAAACGCTTTAGCCTCATTGAGGCGAAGCAAATTGGTGATACCTTAGGTATCGATTGGCAAGCATTTGATGTTGACCAATTCCAGATCGGTCTAGAAGTAGAGCTTGAGCATGGCGTAAGAGATCCGCAAACCAATGTAACCAATGATGATACTTTGATTACTGGGAAAATCGCTCTGGCGCATCTCAAAGAGTTTCCGGATTACTACACACGCCTTTTGGCAATGGAAAAAGAAGCTGAAGAATATTGGACAAATGTATCGAGCCCTGCACCAGTGAAATTCAAGAGCAAGCTGAGAGGATCTTATTAAGTAGCAGCACGAGCAATCCAGGCAAGTCTTGCAAAATTTTCTGGGTGCGACGATCGATCCTGGTTATCGGTAGAAGAGCAGAACGTGGATCAAAAGGCGGATAAAGTAGATGCGGGTATTCTAGAATAAGTTGACCGCGCCTTCTAGGATAATGGCGTTCTGTGCAGTCCGGATTACTGAGAGATCGATGTTGATGTAAAAGATGGCGTTGTTTTCTTCAACGGTATCATCGATGATCATGTGGTCCAAGTACACCAGCCAGCACATCACGTTAATCTAGATCGCTTCGTTCAAGGTGTAGCGAGCGTACCACTCTCTAAGTTCTATTATCTGTTTAGGAGTAATAAGTGATTCATGAGAGGCGCGGGCTGCACGCCTCCCTTGATAGGGATATATATTCTGTAGAAGAAATACTGACCTGTGGATAATTAACTGTCCACGGATGGCTGTGGTATCCCAAATACACGAATGGGGGTGACATGCTAATTGTTCGCGAATTCGTGGTCTTCTTTGGGGATTGTTCTCCCGCCGTAGTAAATCGAACTGAGGGATGGTCGAGGCAGACCGTCCACCAACGACTTTGAGGGCACGATACGCAAAGGACTGTGATAATGCCTTTGTGGCTTTGGTGGGCAATGTGGTGAGGGTACGGAAGGGTAAAAAAACTCACGACCGGCTTAACCAGGCCGCGAGGATAGAACCGATATGTTCGTCAACTTGCGAACGGGTAAGCATGATCAAGATCGCTTCTGCGTTAGAGAGGATGAACATCCCAACCGCCAGGTAGAATAACAATCGATCATAACCGGGGAAGACCAGGGCATGGAAGATAAAGAGGTACTGCACGATACTGCCTACTTTCCCAGAGTAAAGGTGTAGGTTGCCGAAGCGTTTGAACTTAAACAACCCAATGGTGATCGTGGCAGCGTAGGCAACACCGGCCACCAGCAGTTCGGTGGAATGATTTTCCAGCAGCTCGGGCACTAGAATGAGCAGCCAGATAAGAACTGAGGGCTTTAGCAAGTTGTCTGCCAGCGAGTCGAGCTTACTCCCAAACTCACTTACCTGCCCCAACCGTCTGGCAAGAACACCATCCAGGGTATCGGTCAGCGCGGCTATGATGATGCCAACCGCCACCGCAAGCGAATATCCCTGGAAAGCGAATATCCACAAGACGGGAAGCATTACCAATCGGGATGCAGAAAGTATATTCGGGATTGTTATCCGCTGTGTGATCAACCTTATTCCCTTTAATGATACTGATTGTGGTTAGAGGGGATTATAAACCAATCCTAAGCCTGTTTTGAGCAGGTCAAGGTTGATTATTGCGAATTCAGCATGGGACCTGGAAAAATGTTTAATGCTCATTTGAGGTGTTGGGTTCAACGGGCTTTCTGGGAAGGAACAACAGCAGGCATAAAGGGCCTATCAATAATATCCACATAGCAAATGATAAGCCAAACCATCCAGCCAACCAACCGATGAACCAGGATACCCCTCCTCCAAACAGACCTGCCAGCGAAGAAATGGCCATCACCGCGCCTGACCTGCCTGGATGAGAGGCATATTCCTCACCTTTAATGACTGAATACCAGCCTAAAGTCGCCAGGCGAATGACAAAAAGCAAGCCAATTTTGGCCACAGACCAGGATGAAAGTAACCAGAAGGGATAAAGCACTGCTACAACTATTGCTGAGCGACGGACGATCTTACTTCCAGAGAAGCGATTCAAGAGTCGAAAAATTCAATATTTAGGAAAACCAGGACCAGGGGGAACGCACCCCGTAAAAGACCAGCTTTCCAGCTGGTAAAATCCTTTTCAGATTGCTCAATCATGAAATCCACTCTCTCTATCGTGATTAAACCGACCGATTTAAACGCATAGAGAAAGAGGTGGAGCGCGCGAGGTTTTATTTACATATCAACGGGGTGGGTGAAATGCTTCGTACATGTACATAATTATACCAATATCATTAACTGAATGAGGCGATTGGAGCAAACCTCATAAATGGATTTTAACCCACCTGATGTGTATACATGGTAAACTCTGAATCTGTAAAACTCGACCATGGATGAGAAAACGCTGGTTACACTTGAATACCCTAAAATTCTGGAGCGCCTGGCAGATTATTGTGCATTTCCAGCTTCGGTGGAGAAAGCACGCGCCTTAAGACCAACTTCAAGCCTGGAAGAAGCTCACCGCCGCCAGTCAGTAACTCGTGAGGTCGTGATGCTGCTCTCCACCGGCACGAACCTGACCATCGGCGGCGCCAGAGATATTCGCGAAAAGGTAGAGCTGGCTGAACGCAGTGGCATCTTGCTTCCGACTGACTTACTCGATATCAAGTATACCTTGATATCAGCTCGAACCATGGCGCGCAGTTTTGAGAGGCTTGAGGGACAAGTCCCAAACCTGACTGAGATCACAGATCGCCTGCCAAACCCACCTGGTTTGATCGACACGATCTCACAGACGATCTCTGAACGAGGTGAGGTGCTCGATTCAGCCTCAGAAAAATTAGGCACCATCCGGCGGGATTTACGCATCACCCATGGACGCCTTTTGGATAAAATGCAGCGAATTGTATCAGACCCCAAGAATGCACCTTTCCTACAGGAGACTCTAGTCACTCAGCGAGATGGACGGTACGTCTTGCCCTTGCGGTCCGAATTCAAAGGACGGATAAACTCCATCGTCCACGACCAATCCACCAGCGGAGCAACCCTGTTCGTCGAACCACTGGCGGTGGTTGAAATGAATAATCAATACCGAGAGCTGCAGCTTGCCGAGCGCGACGAAGAAAGGCGGGTGCTGGCTGCTCTCTCGGAAGAGATCGGTGACAGTGCATCGGAACTATTGGAAATGGTTGAAGTTATCGCTGAATTGGATCTGGCATTCGCTTGTGGAAAATATACTCAAGATCTGGAAGCCAGCGAACCAGGACTGCGACCGTTCCTAAAGAAACCAAGCAAGCGCCACCCAGGCAGCATCCTGCGGTTGTACCAGGCGCGCCACCCACTACTTGACCCGCAAACTGTGGTACCCATCGACGTCGAGCTCGACCAGGAAACATATGTGCTGGTCATCACCGGGCCAAACACAGGCGGAAAGACTGTATCCCTTAAGACCGTTGGATTACTGGCATTAATGGCACAGTCAGGCCTGCATATCCCGGCTGCCCACGGCTCGGAATGCAGCATTTTTAATGATATCTATGCCGATATCGGTGATGAGCAATCCATCGAACAGTCGCTATCTACCTTCTCGAGCCACATCACCAACATCATCCGCATACTGGAGCAGGCGGATCGTCAATCGCTGGTAATACTTGACGAGCTTGGTGCAGGCACAGACCCGCAGGAAGGAGCCGCGTTGGCACGGGCTCTGCTGACACATCTGCTCGATCGCGGCATTACCACATTGGTAACCACCCACCACCCAGAACTGAAAGCATACGCTCACGGCACTCCTGGGGTAGTAAACGCCAGTGTCGAGTTTGACCTGGAGACTCTGCAGCCTACTTTCCGGTTAACCATTGGCTTGCCTGGTCGTTCTAACGCCTTGGCAATCGCTCAACGATTAGGAATGCTGGATGAGATAATCACCGATGCCCGTTCCGAGATAAACCCAGACGAACTTCAGACTGAAGACCTTCTAAACGAGATCCTGCGTCAACGCGATCTAACCCGCGCGACGCTTGTAGAGGCGGAGAAAACTCGCCGGGAAGCTGATAAACTACGTGCTGAGTTGATGCAACGCCTGGAGGGCATCGAAGACGAACGCCTGAATGTCCTGGAGCAAGGACAAGCTGAATCTACAGCCCTACTTGATGCTTTGCAAAACGAAGTCGCACAGGCTCGCCGGGAATTAACCAGAGCACGCCAGCCACTTGATGTATTGAAACCGCTCGAGGACAAAATAGAGGAATTAGAAGACATCGTCACGATGCCTGTGGTAAGGAAACAAACTGGTGTTGATGAGGGCATATTCCCTGAGACTCTGCGTCTGGGGGACAAAGTGAGAGTACGATCGCTGAACACCGAAGGCGTGGTCACAGCTCTTGGAGAAGACGAAGCTGAGGTCCAGGTCGGAAATTTACGCGTAAGGTCTCGATTGAGTGAGCTGGAACCTAAACACAGCCAGGACCCAGCAACCATAAATGAGCAGAAAGTTCCTCGACCAGCAGTGATGCCAACCACATCTGCCCCAAGAGTTGAACCGCCTACCTCACCAGGCATGGAACTGCACTTACGTGGATTGCGTATCGACGAAGCGATGGAGGCATTAGAAAACTACCTGGATGCCGCCTACCTGGCCGGGTTACCTTTCGTACGCATTGTTCACGGCAAAGGCACCGGGAAACTACGCCAGGCAGTCCGCGCAGCTTTGTCCATGCATCCCCAAGTCAGATCTTATGAGCCTGGCAGCGACAAAGAAGGTGGCGAGGGTGTGACAGTAGCTAAGTTGTCAAACTGAATCAAGAGACAGTTATCTCGACCCCGGAAGAATTACCCCAATATTTTGCAAACCGCTGAATTCGATGGCGGATATACCATACATACGGGTCGGCAACTAAGCGCTTTTCAGAAATCAAGCGCATAGCATCGTCCGGTGAATGACCAAGGGCAATCAAAATGGCTGCTCCCATCGCCACACCGCGATGAATCCCCTTGGCGCAGTGCGTGTAAACTTTTCCCCCGTGTTGGAAAGTCTCAAGGGCAGCCCGGGTACCCCTGTTTAACAGGCGTATTGGGATTGGAAAGAGAGGAGAATCGATCGTCGGCAACCACAATACCTTTATGGGGGGTTCATGACCATCCGGGTGCGGGCGGCGTTCAATGCGCATATTTATAATCAGCCTCACATCGAGTTGGCGAAGCAATGAGTAATCTTCCGAACTAGGTGTGGTACCAATATACAAAGAATCTGTTATTTGCGAAAAATCCATTAATGGATATTACCATTAAAACTCGTAGCGACTCTGGTTAAATGTATGTAAAAGGAGGCTGGTAATACTGCCTGGTTCGCAAATGCAGGTATGTAAAGGGGAAACGCTCAGAGTAGATAAACAGATAAGCGCAAAGAGCGCTCAAGAAAGCCTCTCGACAAATGCGCCAGCACTTGCCTTGCACGCGTAGACTTGTGCAGGCAAGCCAGTTCGGTGTTTGTAGGCATCACTCAAACCGCTAATAAATTCTTCAGTGTGTGACTCGTGCACCAAATTGACGGTACAACCGCCAAATCCCGCCCCGGTGAGACGCGCCCCGTAGCAACCAGGTAGATCACGGGCAATTTCAACCAGGGCATCCAACTCAGGAGTGCTTACTTGATAGAGATCACGAAGGCTGGCATGGCCGGAGTACATCAAGGCGCCGAAAGATTCCGTCTCCTTCAAGCGCAAAGCAACAACAGCTGATTGGACCCGGGCGATCTCTTGAACAACATGTTCAGCTCGGCGGCGAATGATAGGGGGTAAGAATTCACTAAAAGCAGCGAACTCTTGTGGTGAGATATCGCGGAGAGACCTCATGTCTGGTTTATACTGGCGGAGGAGGTCCACCGCTTTCTCACAGGCAGCGCGGCGCTCGTTATACTCCGAGTCCACCAGGGCGCGGCGGACACCCGAGTCCGCGATCACAATCGAGATCGCTGCTGGCAAGGGAATTGCTTCCCACTCCAGACTGCGCGTATCGAAATAAAGGGCGTGGCCTTCTTTTCCATGGGCACTGGCAAACTGATCCATCAAACCACTGGCAATCCCGATATAGACGTTATCTGCACGTTGGCATAACCGCGCCAAACGCATCCGATCAGCCTCCCAGCCTCCCAATGCCTGCCAGGTTACGGAAAAAACAACCTCCACCGCAGCAGATGAACTCAAACCGGCCCCAATCGGCACATTCGAGGTATAGGCAGCTTGCATACCCGAAACGGGGAGTCCATCACTCTGCAGCGACCAGGCAATCCCGGCTGGATATAACGCCCACCCCGGGAGCGGCTGTCCCTGAATGTCGATTCTTTGTTCCAATTCGGCCAATTTGAACGCGACACTTTCGCCTAAATCCAAGGCGGACAAGGAGACGACATCATCCCCACTAGGAGCAGCTGCCAACCTGACAACCCGGTCGAGAGCAACCGGCAATACCGGACCATCGTTGTAATCAACATGTTCGCCCAGCAAATTAACCCGACCAGGGGCATGTGCGAGCAAAACTGGCTGTTTGCCAAAACAACGGTTAAATGACGCAATCAGATCCACAAGAAGCTCCTCAATCCATACTGACCACCAGCACATTACCAGCCACGATTACTGAGATCAGCACCCAAATCAAACCAGTCGCTTCATGTTGGGCAAGCGGGTATAACACAGCAGATGGGATCATAATCATGAGGAATGCGATCAAGTGGGCAACATGTTTGTAACGGCGCAACCACTGTCTTAAAGCTACCATGATGAAATCCATACTCCAAGTAGAGTAAATAGACTGATCAATAAAACCAAAGGGAGCGTATATGTCAACAACTTGCGCATGACCTCACCCTCTCTTCCGGACATTCCCGCTGTGCTGGCACCCACAACCACCTTTGTTGGGGCAATGATTGAGGCTAGAGATGCCCCAGCAGTCTGACCAGCCAGGATCAAAGCCGGTAGGTAACCTAACAAGGAGGCTGTACGCAGTTGCAGCGCGCTAAAGACGACATTTGAGTTAGTATTGCTGCCGGTCATGAAAGCACCCAAAGCCCCAATCCAAGGGGCAACCAAAGGGAAAAGCTGCCCCATGACAGAAGCAAGGCCCTGCGCCAAGGTGTCAGTCATCCCTGAGTTTTCCATGATTACTGCCATCGAGACCATGGAGGCAATACTCACGCTGGATGACATCACCTTCCGGGTAGTACCAGCAAGGATCTGCGCGGCAGCTTTAGGTTTGCGGTATAACCCTACCGTCCGGTAAAGGAGAAAGGAGAAAAAGGAAGCATAAAAAAGCTGCATACCCGTATGACTGAAGATATACAAGCTGCGGGTCGCTGCGGGCGTAACAAACTGAAGCCCTGTAACCAATTCCGGAAAAGCCACCTGAAATGATACCTGCCTTAGAAAATCTCGCAAGGGGGTTACGAACTGCACCAGCAAAATGATGATCACCAAAATAGCATAGCCGGCGAGAGCAAGGATCAAAGCACGCGGCTCCAGGGGATCATTGTCCTTCACGGGGGTGGTCGAATATCGCTCAGGACGAAAACGCTTTGCCAGTGGAAAACAGAGCAGCAGACCTGTCACTGCAGCAATAAAGGTTGCCAGGTTCCAAAAACCGGCAACGGCAACCAAAAAATGCACTGCTCCCATAACGAGCCCCAAGAGGATGACAGGTTTTACCAAACGGCGGACGGCTTCCCATCCCGAAGCTGCGTGAGCGACCATCAAACCAGTAACCAACCCCGAGAGGCTGAGAAATAAAGCTGAGTACGGGGACAACACATGCGCTGGAAGGCTGGTAGCTGACATCAATGCCTGAAAAGAAGAGCCTAAAGAACCAAAAGTGACTCCCCAACCGTGTCCAATAGAAGGGATGATAACGGCCATCAATGGAGTAAAGCCGAGGCCAACCAGGATAGGTGCAATAACGGCAACCGGCACACCAAAGCCGCCAACACCTTGAAGAAAAGAAGCAAAAACCCAACCAATGACGAGAGCCTGCATACCTTTATCAGCAGTTAGGTGAGGGAGGGACTTCCCAATGGTACGGATCGCTCCCGCCTCATCAGCTACCATGTAGAGCAAGAACGCCCCCCAGATAATCAGCAATACGTCTAAAGAGAGAAAAAGTGCTTTAACATGCGAGTAGGCAAGTAAAACAGGTTCGGCGCCAAAAAAGAGCAGGGCAATCAGCAAGGCGCTGAGGTAACCAGCACCACCCGCTCTGGCAGCACCCCAGCGTAAGCCAAGCATCAAAACCAAGATGAGACCAATAGGGATGAAGGCAAGGATGAAGGTCATCGTAGGTTAATTTCAGGAAGTGACCTGGCGGGCTTTGGTATACCACTTTACCAGCCCAAAGCCAATCAAAAGAACCGGGAAGAGAATCAAGCCTGCTTCGGGGCCAAAGGCTCCTCCGGTAACAGCTCGATCACCGGTCACGGTATATTCAAGCAGTGAATAAGTGTTTATTCCACTAACGGGAAAGCCAAATACATTACCCTGGAAAAAATTCCAACCAATATGCAAACCAATTGGCAGCCATAACGACCTGGTGCGCAAGTAAGCATAAGCAAGGAAAACACCAGCCGCGATTAAACCAAGCGCGGATGTCAGGCTTGCATTCGGGTTGCCCAAGTGCAAGACAGCAAACACGACTGATGAGATCGATACTGCCCAAAAATTGTTGAGACCTTCTGCCAGGGTTTGCAACCAGTAACCACGTGCGAGCAGCTCTTCGTACCAGCCCACCAGGAGAAATATGAGCAACCAGAGCAAACTTGTGAGCACAACAGCAGACATAGGCTCGAAATCCCAGACGAATCCATCAAAGGTCAGCCATCCAGCAGCCAAATGAGCTACAAAGATCAAGCCCATCATCAAAGCGGTCAAGCCAAGACCAAACCCGAGATCCTTGACCGCCTGTGGGTTGATATATAAACCTAAACTGGCAAATGAACGCCGATCAAGAAAGCGGCGGGCTAAATACACCGAAATGGTAACCGCCGGGAATCCTAAGATAGCCGAGTATAACAACAGCTCGTCAATATCGGCGGAGAAAAGGGGCAGGATGAGGGCAGACGGAATAATGAACAAAACCCCAATAAGGATAAAAAGCATTAAATGGCCAATCAAGCGCCAGCCTGAACGTAAACGCTTTTCCTCAGGGGTCAGGAAGATTTCAGCAAGGACAGAACGTTTTTCTGGCATTTCACTCTTACCTAACAGTCATTCTCCCCCTTTTAGATAGATGCCTGATGGGTCCAGGTCTTCACGCAATATACGCAGCTCTTCCCGAGTCGGTGGGTCGGTAACCATAATCTGTGAAGCAACTTGAAGATCCCAACCGGTGTTAGCCCGCACTTCATCGACCGCAACACCGGGATGGAGGGCAGTGAGGATCAGCTCACCGCTTTGTGCGGGTTCCAGAATACCCAGGTCGGTGACAACAGCCAAAGGGCCAGCTCCGCGCAGTTTGGCTGCATCTCGTTCTGCGCGCCCCCCCAGGTAACCCGCTGATGTGCGGAAGTCCACCTTCTCAGGGAAGCGGCGTTTTTGGTGACTGGTCATAATGTAACAGCGATTCGCCCAGGCAGCGATTTCCATCGAACCACCCGAACCTGGAAGGCGTACCTTAGGGTGTTGATAATCTCCAATCACAGTGGCGTTGATATTGCCATAGCGGTCAATCTGGGCGCCACCCAAGAAGCCTACATCGATATTTCCACGCTGTAGGTAGAGGGCGAAGATGTCGTACATGGAGCAGACTGCCAGAGCACCGCTCACCAGGGTTGGATCACCAATAGAAAGGGGCAAACGAGATGGTTTAGCGCCAATCACACCTGCCTCGTAAATCATCACCAGATCAGGGGCCTGCGAATGCCGGGCAAGGTTGCAAGCCAGGTTGGGTAAACCGACACCAACGAAGACTACATCTCCATTTCTCAATAACCTGGAGGCATTAACGGTCATCAGTTCTGAGGATGAGTAAGTCGTCATTCAATATCGCCTTTAATATTCACCATAATCCACAACTTCGCTGGGTCGGCTCTGGACCCGCAGTCTTTGATGGACTCCTTCCCCCAACTTCTCCCAGTATTCCGCCCGATCTCCAACACCGTAAACCCACTCATCCAGGTAAGATCTCAAATCCTGGCGGGATTTACTGATGCGGTCCCACTCCAGATAGAATTCATTGTCACGATCGTAGTAACCCTGCGTATATGAGGGATGCGCGCAGTAAGGGACATGACAGACAGCATCCACGATGAAGCCCGGAATCAGCGTCCGGTTGGGATCCGAACGGATCACCTGCGGGTCGACAATCTCTTCTGCAGTTATTATGACCCGTTCTGCTGCAAAAGCAGCCTCTTTCTGCTCTCCAATAATGCCCCAAATTTGAGCGTTCCCATCAGCATCAGCACGCTGTACGTGCACAATAGCTACATCTGGATTCAAGGCCGGGACGACCACAACCTCTCCTCCAGAATACGGATCACGAACTGCTTTATAGGCTGGATTTGCTGCTTCCAGATCACCTGCGGCTGTCGGATTCATCGGCATGAAAGGCAAACCAGCTGCACCAGCCTGAAGGCGTGAGATCATACTGAAATGCGAATATTCTTCCCACTCCAGGTTGCCAGCCTCGATCTCAGAGCGCACGAGACGCAAAGAACCTACACCAGGATTTCCCATATAGGAGAAAATTACCTTACGAGCACAGCCCGCTGCCACGACTTGATCATAGATCAGGTCGGGAGTAGCTCGAGCAAGGATCAGATCTTTCAAACCCTGGCGGATGATTTCATGCCCGGCGGCAAATGGAATCAGGTGGGTAAATCCAGCAGCATATACAAGATCGCCATCACGCAAGTTGCGCGAAATGGCGTCAGAGAGGGTGGTTAATTTGCTCATCAAAGCTTAAAAATTCCTCCCCAACCAACCCTTCCCCTGTTTACTCACACGTAAACTAGGGGAAGGGATCGCTGGTATACCAATTTACTTGATTAATGTACGGATCTGTTCATGCATGTAGAGCGGCAGGTAATAATGCCCGCCAGCATTCTTACCCGTCGAACCGGAACCTTTCCAGCCACCGAAAGGTTGGAATCCCGGCCATGCGCCAGTAGTAGACCCTTGTGGGCGATTGGCGTAGGTAACTCCAGCTTGGATATTTTCAAAGAACCATTGGGTCTCTTCTTTAGTGCCGTAAAAACCAGCAGTGAGGCCGTAATCCACATCATTGGCATAACCCATGGCTTCATCCAGGTCGTTTACTTTGGCTACCGTGGTGATGGGCAGGAACATCTCGTGTTTCCACAAGTGATGATCCAGAGGGAGGTCGGATACAAGCGTTGGGGGGCAGAAATAACCCTTGGAATATTCCCCTTCTGTGAGAACCTTTCCGCCGGTCAAGATGTTTCCAGCCTGAGATAGCTCTTCGGTAAAATTCTTATAATCTTGGTATGAGCTTTTATTGATCACCGGGCCCATATAAACATCGCGACTGGTTGGATCACCAACGGCTAATTTGTTGGTCAAATCAACAAGCCGAGAAAGCAGCTCCTCATAGAGGGGCGCTTCTATGTAGACCCGTGAGCATGCGGAACACTTTTGTCCCTGCAAGCCAAAAGCTGAGCGGACTATGCCGACAGCAGCTCGCTCTACATCTGCATGACGGGAGACGATGGCAGGATTCTTGCCGCCCATCTCCAAAACAGTGGGGCGAGGATATTTGCTGGAAGCAAAGTCGCGGAAGATCTTCATCCCCACGTCGTAAGACCCGGTGAAGGTAACCCCATCCACTTCGGGGCTGTCAATCAAGGCCTGACCAAGAGTTCGACCAGGTCCAGTAACGTAATTAAAAACTCCATCCGGTAAGCCGGCATCTCGGAAACACTCCGCCAACATACGCACGATGAAGGGAGTATCGGTGGCAGGTTTTATCACGATGGCATTTCCGGTTACCAGAGCTGCGCCAGCTGGCCCACCGGTCAGAGCACCAGGGAAGTTGAAGGGGCTGATAACCAACCAGACACCATAAGGTCGCATGATAGAAATATTGGTGGCATCGTAACCTTCCAGGGGGTCTTTGTCCATCTCGACGATGAAACCATCGTTCTTTTCCATTTGATAGCATGCATAACGGATGAGGTCAGCTGTTTCAGCCACGTCGCCCAGAGCTTCCATGCGGTTCTTACCCACTTCCAAAGCCAGAACCGCGCTCATCTCAAAGATGCGCTCATCGATTATATCGGCAGCTTTACGCATCAACGCCACGCGCTCCTGCCATGCCAACCTGCTCCAAGAAGGGAAAGCTTTGCGAGCAGCAGCCAGGGCATCGTGAGCATCCTGGGCTGTGCCTTTCTGAAAGACACCCAAGAGCACATCGGTGTTAATCGGGGAATAATCTTCGAATTTATCATCCGCAAATCGCTCCTGACCTGCAACGATCATGGCGTGCTCTTTCCCCAGGTTGGCTTTAACTTTATCCAGAGCTTGCTCGAAGCGGGTGTGCAGTTCTTCGGGGGGATTAAACATAGTAGCATAAGTCAATTTGAATTTTTCAGCCATTAGACAATCTCCTTTATTCAACTATATGTTTGGCATTCATACGGTTTCATCATCAAAGCATCTGCTGCGCTTTTGATCCACCCAATCTAAATCCATTTCATGGAATAAATCCTGGGTGGATTACTTCAGGTGTTGCGCGGGTGACTGACGATATGCGTGAAATAACACCAGCCACCAACACAAAACACAAGTATGACTTAAAAGAACAAAAGTATATTCAATTGTATATGCCATTCAACATGTCCGGTCGACATCCATGATAAGTATAGCCCAGGGTGACACATCCGTCAAAGAAAGGTGTATCCTTCTTTATGTGACAGAATTCCTTTATTTTAACTTTATTTTAACGGTTGCATCCAGGTCAATTTTGCGCTAAACTCTAGTCAGATTTTATTCGCCTGTATTTATTCCAAACTGGATGTCCGTATGCTATTCAATAACACAACCTTCATAGGCATCGACCCAACCGCGGGGGAACGACCTTTTACATATGCAGCATTAAATCAGGAAAAAGAATTGTTGGCACTCGGGGAGGGAAACATTGATGAGGTTCTGGCATTCGTAGGAGGTCAGCAAGCGGCCTTTGTGGCGGTTTGTGCTCCCCGCCGTCCGAATCAAGGCGTGATGACACGTGATAAAGTTCGAGAGCAGCTTTCACCCTCACCACGACCTGGACGTTGGACAAACTTCCGCATGGTCGAATTCCAACTGCGGCAGCATAACATTACCATGCCAAGGACGCCAACCGATGAGGATGACTGTCCCAACTGGATGCGAATGGGGTTCGAGGTTTTCAGGCGGTTGGAACGCATGCGTTACCATGATTTCCCAGCTGAAGATGCCCCCCATCAATGCCTTGAGGTTTATCCTCACGCCAGCTTCACAGTGTTGTTGGGCCATTTGCCTTTTTCAAAGCATTCACTAGAAGGGCGTTTACAACGCCAGCTAGTCCTGTATGAACAGGATATCAATGTGCCCTATCCTATGCATATCTTTGAAGAGATCACCCACCACCGGCTTCTACAAGGTATCCTGCAGTTGGAGGGATTATACAATCCAGGTGAGCTGGATTCCTTGGTAGCTGCTTACACAGCCTGGATGGCAGCGACTAAACCAGACGGGGTAAGCAAATTAGGTCATCCAGAAGAAGGGAACGTAATTCTGCCGTTGGATATATTGAAAGGACGCTATTAGAGGACCGATGGATAAACAGAAAATAAGGGTAATCGCCAACCCAAGCGCATTCATGGGAAACGCCTGGCGGTGGATTTCAGATTTACGCCCGATCATTGAGGAGTTCGGTGGTGCAGATTGGTCAGGCACAGTCTACCCTACCAATGCCATGGAGATTGCCCGGAAAAGTGCGAAGGATGGGTATGACTTGATCATCGCCGTCGGTGGAGACGGCACAGTTCACGAGATCATCAATGGTTTAATGGAGTTTCCATTTGAACGCCGCCCACACTTGGGTATCGTCCCATTGGGGTCAGGCAACGATTTCGCCCACAATATCGGAATGCAAAACCGCCCCGAGCTGGCATTGCGACAAATCCTTACAGGTAAACCTCGCAAAATTGATGTCGCCCATTTGAGCGACAATTTGGGCCGGCGGGAATATTGGAACAACACGCTGGGGATCGGTTTTGATGGTACTGTCGCCATCCGCACCCGCTCCATCTCAGTTGTGCGAGGTTTCATGATGTACCTGGTTGCAGTACTTCAAACTATCCTTTTAAATCACGAAGCCCCTCGCTTTACAATTGTCACAGACCAGGAGAGCTGGGAAGAGCACAAATTGATGCTGGCAATATGCAACGGTTCGCGCGAAGGTGGGGGGTTTTTCGTTGCACCTGACGCACGAGTAGACGATGGATGGTTGGATTACGTCACCATCGATAAGGTCTCGCGCTTGATGATGCTGCGCCTGATACCAGAGGTGATGAAAGGAACTCATACCCGCTTCCCCCAGGTAAAAACGGGGAAGTTCAAAAAGATGGAAATCCAATCTGATAGACCGCTCTATATCCACGCCGACGGAGAGATCTTAGCTGGTTTTGGGAGCACTGTACACCAACTTACCCTGGAAGTTGTAGCGGAGGCAATCGAAATCGTACTCTAGAACGAGATGGGTGCCACGTAACCTAAAGCTAAAAGCTCGAGACACAGACCAGAAATGCCTGACTTGAAGCAAAGCCTGCTAAATCAAGATTTAGGATACCTGCGGATAGTTGCAGAATATTGGGGGTTAGATCTGAAGATTTCAGACAAACGCGAGGGGGTAGATAAATTAGTACCACTTTTGCTCGACCGGTCACTGATAGCAGAAGTAATTGAATCGCTCCCATTGGAGGCTAAAGATGGGTTGCATGCATTAATAAGCAATCAAGGGCGGCTTCAGTGGGCGTTATTTATTCGCCGCTTTGGAGAGGTGCGTGAGATGGGAGCCGGACGCAGGGACCGAGAACGCCCATTTAAAGAACCGATTTCGCCAGCTGAGATACTATGGTACCGCGCTTTGATCGGGCGTGCTTTTCTCGATTCATCCGATGGACCTCAAGAATTTGCCTATATCCCCTCAGATCTGATCCCCCTATTACCGAATGACCAGGAGAAGATGCCGATTTCCTTTGGTGAGCCAGCCGCTCCACATGAATGCACCCAACCCATTCTCGCAAATGACCATATCCTAGACCATGCCTGTACGCTGCTGGCTGCCTTGCGAATTGGGCTGCCGGTAGAAAAATTGAGTTTTAATTGCAGCTTGCATGCCGCATACCCCCTATCCCCTCACCCTCTCTACCAGCTATTGACTGCCGCAGGTCTAATTGGTGACAATGGTCAACCTGAGCCTGAAGCAACCCGAAAATTCCTTGAAGCCAGCCGAGAGGAAGGGTTGGCAATGCTGGCTCAGTCCTGGCTGCAGAGCGATACTTTTAACGAGTTGGGGCTGATCCCCGAACTACAGTTGGAGGGAGAATGGGCTAACGACCCAAAGAAAACCCGGGGATCAATAATTAATTTTCTTTCAACTATACCCACCGCTAAGTGGTGGAGCATGAATGCTTTTATTGCCTCAATCCACCGGCATGCACCCGATTTCCAAAGACCGGCTGGAGATTACGATTCCTGGTTTATCCGCAAACGAGAGACTGGGGAGTATTTGCGGGGGTTCGCTCATTGGGATGAAGTCGATGGTTGCTTGTTACGCTATATGATTAGCGGTCCTATGAACTGGTTAGGGATAGTGGACCTGGCTTTCCAATCCAGCAGCTCAAATGGGGAAAAGATGCAGGCATCGTCTTTCCGCTTATCGGCCTGGTCGGAGGCGCTGTTAAATGGCAATCTCCCGGCTGGTTTACCAAAGGAGGTTTCCTCCGTTCAGGTGAATTCTTCCGCGAAGATGCGTATCCCAAGGCTTTTTGCCCGCTCAGCTCGCTATCAGATCGCGCGTTTTTGCGAATGGGAAAGTGAAGATAGCGACATCTATCGATACATCCTCACACCAAATTCATTGACCCGCGCCAAAGAACAAGGATTGAGCATCTCTCATTTGTTGGCGCTGCTGCATAAACATTCTCCCACAATACCACCCAACCTAGTAAGGGCATTAGAGCGGTGGGAACAGCAAGGAAACCAGGCAAGCCTTGAAGAATTGCTGATTCTACGATTGAAGTCTCCTCGAGTCCTGCAAAAGTTACGTGACTCTCGCGCTGCCCGATTTTTAGGTGATCCTCTTGGCCCAACAGCTGTGATCGTTAAATTCAATGCATGGGAGAAAGTAGTAGAAGTACTGGCGGAAATGGGATATCTGACTGAAATAAAAAAAGCTGTTGATAAACACTAAACCGTCACCATCTTCCCTGAATGGTGTTTGGTATACTGGAGCTCAATAATATGAACCGATCACTAGAAGTTATAATTCTTGCCCCATTTTCAGACGAACTTGTCGCCAAGCTCAGCAATGTCTCCCCCCGGCTGAGAATAAAAGCACTTCGAGCCAGCCACAGTTCAGATGTCCCACCAGATGACTGGAGAGAAGCTGAGATTTTATACACCAGTCAGGTGCTCCCCTCACCCGAACAATCACCTAACTTGCGCTGGATACAATTCCATTGGGCAGGTGTAGATCACGCTATCGATGCACCTATCCTTACAAAGCCCGATCTAGTCGCAACCACAATGAGCGGAGCAGCGGTACCTC